>CALEBD010000344.1 GCA_937944945.1 uncultured Clostridium sp.
ATATAAGAGATAATAAGTACCTTATGTCATTTTGCGTAAAAATAGTATGTACTTTTTTTTGAAAAAGTGATATATTAAGTGGGGTATTTTATTATCCAAAATTGTTACAAAGTAAAAATCTCTATAATTTACCATAACTGAGAGGTTTTTACTTTGTAATAAAAAGTCATGAGGACTTAATACATATTATTATTCATAAAATATTAAGGAGGTTTACTAATGAAAATATTAGTTTTAAACTGTGGTAGTTCTTCATTAAAATATCAATTAATAGATATGGAAAATGAAGCTGTATTATGTATAGGATTAGTTGAAAGAATAGGTATAGAAGGTTCTATACTTACTCAAAAAAAAGACGGTGTAGAAGGTAAATACGTTAAAGAACAACCAATGAAAGATCATCAAGATGCTATACAATTAGTTCTTGAAGGTGTTTTAGATCCAACTTACGGTGGAGTTAAAGATATGAACGAAATAAACGCTGTAGGACACAGAGTTGTTCACGGTGGAGAAAAATTCGCATCTTCAGTTGTAATAACTGACGAAGTTGAAGAAGCTATAAGAAAATGTAGTGAGTTAGCTCCTCTTCACAACCCAGCTAACTTAATGGGAATAGATGCTATAAAAGCTATAATACCAGGAGTACCAAACGTAGCTGTATTCGATACTGCATTCCATCAAACAATGCCAGCATCTTCATACTTATATGGTCTTCCATACAGACTATATACTGAATACGGTGTAAGAAGATACGGATTCCACGGAACTTCTCACAAATACGTATCTCAAAGAGCAGCTGAAATGTTAGGAAAAGACATCGCTGACTTAAAAATAATAACTTGTCACTTAGGAAACGGAGCTTCTGTAGCTGCTGTTGACGGAGGAAAAGTTGTAGATACTTCTATGGGACTTACTCCACTTGAAGGTTTAATAATGGGAACTAGATGTGGTGATATAGACCCAGCTATAATACCATTCATAATGAAAAAAGAAAACTTAGATGCAGATGGTGTAGATAAATTAATGAACAAAGAATCTGGTGTATACGGAATGACTGGTATATCTTCAGACTTCAGAGATATATGTGATGCTGCTGCTGAAGGAAACCAACAAGCAATAGATGCATTAGATGCTTACCATAAGAGAGTTAAAAAATATATAGGTTCTTACGCTGCTGAAATGAACGGTGTAGATGCTATAGTATTCACTGCTGGTTTAGGTGAAAATGGTATAGATGATAGATTAGCTATAGCTTCTAACTTAGAAGTATTAGGTGTTAAAATGGACGCTGAAGCTAATAAAGTAAGAGGAAAAGAAACAGTTATATCTGCTGCTGATTCTAAAGTTAAAGTATTATTAGTACCAACTAACGAAGAATTAATGATAGCTAGAGATACATTAGAATTAGTTAAATAATTATAGTTATATAATTTATCAAAATTGATTATAATATAAATGTTTAAGGTAGGCTAAAACCTACCTTAAATTATGTGTATAGGATTTTTTTTCATAATTAGCATAAAATAGTATTATAACTATCAAGTAAAAATACTTGACAAACATTAATCCTATTTGTATAATAAATTTGGTAATATGTTGAGGTGAAAAATATGATAATTAGTCTTAATGAGTTAAATAAAAGAGAAACTGGTAAAATAGACTTGAATTTTTCGCAAAAAATTGATAATATTAGTTATTGTGATAACACATATACATTGGCTTCACCAATTAATCTAGTTGGTAGAATTTCTAAAAATGCAAAAGATGAAGTTCATCTTCTTGCAGATGTAGATTTCACTATAATAGATAATTGTTCTAGATGTCTAGAACCAGTAGAAGTTCCAATGAGTTATACCATTGATGGTTTCTTAGTTAGCGAAGATTTTGATGAAGATAATTTTGAAGACTATGATGCTTTTATTATTGACACTGATGAAGTGGACTTAGTAAAAATAATAGAACAAACATTAGATTTCAATTTACCACACAAAGTTCTTTGTAACGAAGATTGTGAAGGTCTTTGTCCAGAATGCGGAGCTAATTTAAATAAAGAAACTTGCTCATGTAGCGAAACTGCAAGTGACGAGGATTTTATAGATCCACGTTTTGCTAAATTAAAAGATTTGTTCAAAAATGATTAAGGAGGTGGCTTAAATGGCAGTACCTAAGCGTAAAACAGCTAAATCAAAAACTAAAATGAGAAGAGCGGCTAATTCAAAAATGACAGTTAAAGGATTCGTAGAATGCCCACAATGTCATGATGTTAAATTACCACATAGAGTTTGTCCTTCTTGCGGACACTACAACGGTAAAGAAATCGTAGCTGAATAGTTATATAAAAAAACATGTAGTTTAGACTACATGTTTTTTTTTGCAAAAATAT
>CALEBD010000345.1 GCA_937944945.1 uncultured Clostridium sp.
GATTATACTGAAATATCTACATTAAATATAGAAGATACTTTTGAAAACGATAATAATATTAAAAAATATTATGGAGACGCGTTTGTAGCAGAAAATAAAACAACTAATAAAGTCGGAAGTGCAAATGTTCGATCCGCACAAAGATATATACTTCAGGAAGAAGGTAAAGGAAATTTATTTGAAATAATTCTTCCAAAAAATCAATATAAGAATTCTATTGGAAGACTTTGAAAAGATTTAATATTAAGCCAAATAGGAAGTAACTGTTATTTTATAGATACTTTAAATAAATCACATAAAGTTAATATTGGATCTAATAAAGATTCTAATGAAAAATATGTTGATAAAAATGTAGAGATTTATTTTGATATATATGATCAATATGCATTATCTGTTGCAAGTAATTCTCCAATTAGAAAAACTAGAGTTAAAAATGAAAAAAACTTAAATAATCTTAGTACTCTTGATTCTAATTGAAATAATACTTATGATTATAATAAAAATCAAATATCTTTAAAATCATTTGTAACTTATTGTGTTTGAAGTAAAAATAATATGTCTACTGAATGAAGGAAACATAAATCATGAGTAGATAAATGAGAAGTTATAGATAACCGTTATTTTAAGGCGAATTCTACTCAATCTATTCCAATTACTTTAACAGATATTAGTGTATTAAATCCTGATAGTGGGCAACGTTGAGATTATAGTAACGAAGATTCTAAATATGATAAATGAGGATTGTCTAGAGATTCTATGACTTCCAATAGTGGACACTTAAAATCAAGTCAAATGAGAAGTGTAACTTCTGCTATAAAAGGGCCAATGATGTTTGCAGCAGATAATAGAAACGGAAAAGATCATAAAAAAATTCGTGCAACTACAGAGTATCCAAATTATGAATATTGGCTGTTTGGTTTATTAATTCCTAGTAAAAGGTCTGATAGAGCTTGAGCTATATTTTATTCGTTTCCACCTGTACAAGGAATGCCAATTGATAATAATCAGCGAGATACTATGCAGTTGCAAGCAATGTTACTATATACAGCAATAATGGCTTATGTTAGAATTGCAGATACAGTTATGGAAATATCTTATTATTTTTATACTATATCTTTATCTAAAGAAGAATTTGATTCATTTAAGGTTAAAGCTTTAAACGCTATTGTTAAATTTAATTATGATTATACATATAATGGTTTGAGTAATTTAAAAGATTCAATAGATAAAATTAAGGATAAGCTTCAAATAGATAATGAAATTACTTCTAGAATTCCTATATCTAAAACATTTTATTTTGCAAGTAACAATAATATACAAATGGCATTGGCAACTTTTGTAGAAAATGTTAACAATAAATATAATGAATTAAGAGATTCTTTTAATCAACTTGAAAATTTAAGTAATAAACAAGTATACTTACATGAATCTTATAAAGAGGAAGATAATATGATTAAGTTATCTACACTTGTTAAACATCTTAGATATGAGGAGGGAAAAGTATATATTGATGACGATTCAAACTTAAGTAAAGGGGACTTAGCAATGTCTCAAACTTATGGAGGATGAGTCGATATAGCACAATGCAGTACAATAACATGTGATAGGTAATATGGATGTAACGTTAAAAGTTAAAAAATATAAAACAGAAGGAGACATTGCTTGAGAATATCATCCACTAAGAAATCTTAAGGCAGATGATGGTAGTATTACTAATTTTCAAGTAGACAATAATCAACTTAATATTGGTTTAGAGAATCCGATTGATATTGAATGTCAACAAAGTTATGATGGATCTGTAAACTTAATATTAAACGACGATGTAAATCCTCCACGTATAATTAATAGCCGAGTTACCTTATTAGAAGGAGATAGATACAAAGTTATTAATCGAAATCAAAATAAACAATCTAATCTATATGATGAAAGTTTCCTTGATCAGGAAACTAGATTATTTAGAAATGTGCAAAAGATCCCAAAGTTGAAGCTTAACAAAGTTTCAACTTTTGGGCAATTAAAAGGAGGTAACTATATTTTCTATTTAAAATATCTCGATGAGGATTTTAACGAAACAGATATAGTTGCTGAAACTGGTATAATTTCTGTATTTAAAGGAACTATCAATAATCCAAAAACATGTAGTGGTGCTTTTATGGATGAAAGAACAGATAAGTCAATATTACTTAACTTTTATAATATAGATACTTCTTTTAAATACTTTAATCTATACTGCTTACGAAATACTTGTGATCAAAACGGAGTATTAGTTCAAGAAACATATAAAATCAATGTTAATTATGAAATTGTTTCTAGTTCCCAACTAATAACTATTACTGGACATGAAGAAACTTCGCAAGTAACAGTTGAAGATTTAAATATTCAGTACAATTATGTTGAGAGTGTGAAAACTCAAACACAAGTACAAAATATGTTATTTTTTGCTAATGTAGAGAAAAATGAAGATGAGAACACTAGTCTAAGAAATTTATCTTTACATATAGTAGCTAAAGAAGTTCAGGATGAAAATTATAATATAGGATATATTCATCCTGATACTTTTGTAACTAAAGAAAATCTTGACGATTCTCAAATAGAATACTACTCTCCACAAAATCTATATTATAGATTAGGATATTTTCCAAAAGAACTATATCGATTTGGAATAGTTTATATCTTTAATGATGATCATTTATCTCCAGTATATAACTTAAGAGGAATAGACTTTAACTATACAATAGAGAAAAAAGATAAAATAAACTTTAAATTTGAAAATAAAATTGAAGATATTGAGCTCACTGATTTTCTAGATAAGACTAAACTTGAAAATACTAATGGAGTATTTAAATTTAGTAAAGATATAGACATAATTGATTACAGTAATCAGAGAGTAGTTCCGCTTGGAATCCAATTTCAAATTCCAGAAATTGTAATAGATAAGCTTAAAGAATATAATATTAAAGGGTACTTTTTTGTTCGCCAAAAAAGAATACCTAATTTTTTAGCACAAGGTTTTAGTATTGGAGTTGATGAAGCTAGCAGTGTTCCTACACTTAGAGATGGTACAGAAAATGGAAGTCCTAAGTATATAGCAGAATCATTTATAAACAAATCTCGAGTATTAAATACAGAATATAATTCAAGAAAGATTATTAGTAATATGAAATCTAGTTCTGGATTATTATGTATTGATTCTTATGTAGATAAACAACTACAGTCTTTATTTAATGGATCTGAGTTTAACTTAATAAGAAAAACTGAATTTGAAGATAGTTTAAATAATATCAAGACTAGAATTTATTATCCAAATTATAAAACTCAAAGTGGAACAGATTCTGAACAAGTAAAAGGATTAATTTATGTTGATTCTGAAGTACCTCAAAGAATTCTTGACGATTATGCTTTTAGTACAAAAGCAGGTATGCAAGAGGATTTAAAACAAGTAGTTTCTTTTGGACACACTGTTACAGATAATGCAACTTCAACTGATTATATCAGAGGTATATTTACATCTTTTATTGGAGTTAAAGGAGATGTTGAGGATAATTGTTTATATGATATTTATATAAAGAATTACAATGAAGCATTTCTTGAAGAATATTTTACAATTAGAATGAGAGATAATTCTCCATTTTTTGCAGTTAGTGATAGATATAGCTTATCTGATGAAGAAGTAGTTAACGATATAGAAAAAGATCAAATTGTTACTAAAAATTGTCCATTATGAGAAACTTCGGTTTCAGATTATGCATTTGAGAAGGATTTGATTGATTATCTAAATACCGCATTAGAATATAAGGATAGTATAGATGATAGTACTGATGATAATATAGCAATTAAAAAGTATATTGCTGATAATCCTAATTTTACAGAATTTACATTTACGCAACTGCGTAAAGACTATTTAGCTATAGATAATTCAACTAACAAAAAGTTAATTCCAATATCTTTTACATATAAAACTGATATTAATTTAAATACAGTTCCTATTGTATTTAGAGGAGACTGCTTTACAGGAACAGTATGTACAAGAATGCATCGTAATTTTACTTCAACCTCTGTACCTATTAACGATACAATTGTTGATCCTAATTGCTGGAAAGACAATTTTAAAGGAGCTAGAAGTACTACAGATTGAGACGCAATCAATAAAGCTGATGTAGATGCAGTTCCAATTGGAACATGGTTTGTATATAAGTGTTTATCTAATTCAAATATTGGATTACGGTCTTTAGATCCATTCAATACAGATGAATACGCATTAATAGGAAACTATAGAAACTTTTATCCTGTAAATGATATTTCAGTAAAATCATCTGCAAAGATTCCTGAATCTGCATTATTAAACTTTGGATATAATACTACAGTAGGAGTAAAAAGAAATTATGCTTTTGAAATAGTACCTTATATTAAAGATATATTTGATACTAGAATAATGTTTAGTAATGTTCAAGTAGACGGTTCATTTAAAAACTCATATAAGGTATTCCAAGGATTATCATATGAAGACATGGATAGACAGTATGGAGGAATAGTTAAAATACTTCCTTGGCAAAATAATATTCTTTGTGTCTTTGAACACGCTATTGCGGTAGTACCTGTAAATGAAAAAGCTCTTGTACAAACTACTACTGGACAAAACATTCATATGTATGGTTCTGGAGTTCTTCAAAAGCAAATGACAATGATTTCTGATATGTATGGATCAAGTTGAAAAGATTCAATTATTAGAACTCCAAGAGCTTTGTATGGAGTAGATACATACGCTAAGAAAATTTGAAAACTATCAGAAGAAGGATTTGAGTTAATATCAGAATTTAATATTCAGAGATATTTAAACGATAATATCAATTTAAAGAAACTCGAAAAATCCGTTATTCTAGGAGTTAGAAATGTAAAGACTCATTTTAACTCGTATAAAAATGATGTGATGTTCACTTTTTATAATAAAGATAAAATTTGGAACATCTGTTATAATGAAGTACGAAAAATGTGAGTAACTAGATACTCATGAACTCCATTCTTTTCAGGTAATCTATATAATAGTTATTTTAGCTTTGATCTTTCTAAAACAAATATCTATGGAATTTTAAATAATAATCTTAGGAAACAATCAGAATCAATAATTGCTCCAATGAACCCGTGAAATGGGTTATGAGATGATATAAATATTGATAAAGATTTAAGATTTATTTCTAATTCAGAATATGCGAATTTCAATATTCAATCTGTAAAAATTACAGGTTATTATTGAGATGAAAGAGTTAAATCAGAGGTATTAATAGACAAACACGCAGAAAATGATTATAGTTTAGCAAAGGTTGATAATGATAATTTTATAATTGAAGCTAATAACGTAATAATTCCTAAATCTGAAAAAGATGAAGAAACAGGATTATATTTTTGAAAAGTAGGAGAAGAATACTTAACTTTAGATGGAGTTAGAATTCAAACAAAGGATAATAATGAAGCTTCTCAACAATATGCATTATATGTATATTATATATCTTATGTTTATAATAAAGAGGATAAAACTGTAATTAGATTTAAAAAGAATACTAACAGTAA
>CALEBD010000346.1 GCA_937944945.1 uncultured Clostridium sp.
GCTGGATGAGCCTTGGCAGTATCCAGGGATTGACACAGGGATTTTCCATTCGTATGGCACAGCAGTTTGGAGCGAAGGATGAGGATGGACTTCATCAGGCGGTTGGACACAGTATTGTGCTTTCAGCATTGCTTGCAGTTTTGCTTACTATAGTATTTCAGGCAGCTGTTTGTCCAGTACTTGCTATTTTACAAACACCAGAGGATATTAAGCCAGATACGATTTTATATCTTCGTATTTTGTTTACTGGTATTCCCATTGTTGTTGCATATAATTTATTAGCATCTATGCTGCGCGCAATTGGAGACAGTAAGACACCTCTTATTGCAACAGCCATTGCTGCAGCCAGCAATATTGTATTAGATTTGCTTTTTGTATGTGTGTTTGGATGGGGAATTGCAGGTGCGGCATGGGCAACTGCAATTGGACAAGTAGTATCTTTTGCAATATGTGCAATTTATTTCTTTAAGCCAAAGAGTTTTAGACTGAAAAAGAGTAGCTTTGTACCTAATCTACCTATTTTATCTAAAATGATTAATCTTGGAGCAGCAACTTTTATAACACAGATTTCAATTGTAGCGGTGACATTAGTTTGTAATATGACACTGGCACGTTATGGTGCATTATCAAAATATGGTCCGGATATTCCGATTTCTGTGTTTAGTATCCAAACAAAAGTATATACAATCGTTTTAAATATCGTAACTGGGATTGTGCTTGGAGGACAGCCGATTTTTGGATATAACTACGGAGCAAAAAGAATGGATCGTGTTCGTGAAGCTTACAAAATAGTATTTCGTGCCACTTTAATTACTGGTATAACAGCGACGATTATTTTCCAATTATGGCCGAAAGAAGTTGTAGGAATTTTTGGGTCAGGAAATGAATTATATCAAGAATTTGCAGTAAAAACATTTAGAATTTATTTATCTCTTGTGACAGTTACTTGCCTTGTTAAAATGACAGCAGTATTCTTCCAATCTATTGGAAAATCTAAATATGCAGTTATGGCATCTGTTATACGTGATATAGTTTGTTTCACACCATTAGCAATAATATTACCTTCTGTTTTAGAAGGAGCAGAGGTTGGAACAGGAATTAATGGAATTTTATATGCAGCACCGATTTCGGATTTAGTTGCTATTGTTGTGATTCTTATACTAACAATTTCGTTCTTCCACAAATTAAATAAGGAAACAGAAGTGGAAGTGGAAAAACAGGAAAAATTAGTTGTATAAGTATCTTATTAGTATGATGATTATACTGATTCTAGGAACATAAAATACTTTTATATTTATCAATCTATATTTTAAAGGGTTATAAAATATAGATTGATAAAAAAATATGACTTAAGCATAACATAAAAAATGTTATGCTTTTTTTAATAATTAAAAGATATATTATTTATTAAATCTATAGCAAAAATAAAATATTATATAATTTATATAGATAATAGATTATATAATTTAAGGGGGTAGGAATATGAAACCAATTATAGGGGTTATTCCTCTTTGGGATGATGAAAAAGAAAGTATATGGATGTTACCAGGATATATGGATGTATTAGAAAATAATAATGCAATTCCAATGATACTACCTTTATCTACATGCAAAGAGAATTTGGACAAGTGTTTTGAATTAGTAGACGGTATTTTATTTACAGGGGGGCATGATATAAATCCAAAACTTTATAATCAGAAAAAGAAAGATACATGTGGATTGCAATGTGACAGACGAGATGAAATGGAGAAATATCTATTTGAAAAATCTATTAAAAATAATAAACCTATATTGGGCATTTGTAGGGGAATTCAGCTATTTAATTCTCTATTGGGTGGCACATTATATCAAGATTTAAAAACTGAGTATAAATCAAATATTAATCATACAATGGAAAAGCCTTATAATAGAGGTGTTCATAATGTTAATGTTTTAGAAAATACGATATTACACAAAATAGTTGGTGTAAATAAATTATACGTAAACAGTTATCATCACCAAGCTATAAAAGATTTAGCACCAGGATTAATTGCAAATGCAATATCCGAAGATGGATTGATAGAGGCAGTTAGTATGCCAAACAAAAAATTTGTTATGGCAGTTCAATGGCATCCAGAATTTTTGTGGAAAGATAGTGAGGAAAATAATTTAATAATTGATGAATTTATAAAAAGTATTTAGGATAGAAGGAAAGGGGAAAAATAATGAAAGAGGTATTATTATGAAAATTATAATTTCACCAGCAAAGAAAATGAATATAGATGATGATATTTTTGAGTGTAGAAGTGAGCCTGTATTTTTAAATAAAGCAGAAGAACTAATGAATTATTTAAAAGGTTTATCATATGAAGAATGTAAAACTATGTGGAAATGTAGCGATAAACTAGCTCAATTAAATTACGACAGAGTTTTAGATATGGATTTAAATTATAGATTAACTCCAGCAATATTTTCATATGAAGGTATTCAATATCAATATATGGGACCAAGTGTACTCAGCCAAGATGCAATTGAATACCTGCAATCTAACTTAAGAATATTATCAGGATTTTATGGCATCTTAAAACCATTAGACGGTATTGTTCCATATAGACTTGAGATGCAGGCAAAACTTATAAATCATAAAAATAAAGATCTATACGAATTTTGGTCAGATAATATAGCAAACAATTTATTTGAAGAAGATGATGTAATAATTAATTTAGCATCAAAAGAATATAGTAAATGCGTAAGTAAATATATAAAAAATCAACCAAATATAAAATTCATCACATGTGTATTTGGAGAATTAAAAGGCGAAAAAATAATAGAAAAGGGCACACTTGCAAAAATGGCGAGAGGTGAAATGGTTAGATATTTAGCTGAAAATAATATATCCACTTTAGATGGATTAAAAAGCTTTAACAAATTGGGCTATAAGTATAGTGAAGAAGAGTCTAATAACGATACATATATATTTATAAAATCCATATAATTAAATGACAATAACAGGAATAATATTGATTTTTTACTAATATTATATATAAATAATTGACAGATTTTATTGGGATATTTTATAATAAAGAAGTTCTAAATAATTAAACGGATTAAAACTAAATAACTCCTATGAGGGAGTAGTTTGCGGCTAAGCCGTTGTAATGTCGACATAATGATTGCAAAATCCGGTATTACATTAAAAAGCGAGACTCATGGATAATAAAGTGTTTTATTAAAAAACGCTTTATTGTCTATGGGTCTTTTTTAATTTTAAAGGAGGGAAAAATAATGGGATTATTGGAACTTTTTATACTAGCAGTAGGGTTATCGATGGATGCTTTTGCTGTATCAATTTGTAAAGGTCTTGCTTTACCAAAAATAAACTTAAAATCAGCAGGAATAGTTGGGTTATGGTTTGGAGCATTCCAGGCATTAATGCCGCTAATTGGCTATCTACTTGGAGTAAATTTCAGAGAGTATATAGTTAGTGTGGACCATTGGATAGCATTTATATTACTAGCTTTAATTGGAGGTAATATGATTAAAGAGGCATTAACTGAAGATGATGAGGAAGAAGAAACAGAAATAAGAAACTTAAAACGTAATGCAGAAGAACAATGTAATATATCATATTCTGCTAATTCATGTTCAATATCACCAACAGGTCAAGTTGCATTAAGTAGAGAAAAAGACAGTGTAATGAAAGATATTCTAGGATTTAAAACAATGTTTTTACTTGCAATTGCAACAAGTATAGATGCATTAGCTATGGGTGTAACATTTGCATTTTTAAATGTAAAAATAGTACCAGCAATATCTTTTATAGGTATAGTGACATTTACCTGTTCAGCAATAGGCGTAAAAATCGGAAATGTATTCGGTCTTAAGTATAAGTCAAAAGCTGAAATTGTCGGAGGTGTAATACTTATATTATTAGGATGTAAGATATTAGTTGAACACTTAGGAATTATATAATTGTTAGGAGTTGGGTATTTATTATATCTAACTCCCTATTTTTTAAAATAAAATCAAGTTTTTATAGGATAAATAAACTCAAATGTCAAATTAATAATATATAAAATGTATTATTTTAGGAGAAGAATTTATATGAATTATTGTGAGAAAATCAAAAAATCTATGATTGAAGGTGACGATGACTCAGTTGTAAAGTATATAAAGAAATCTCTTTTAGTAGGATATAATCCAAAATACATATTAAAAAATATTTTAATGGATTCATTAACCTTAATTGCAAAGAAAGAAGAAAAAAATGAGTGTCTTATACCAGAAGTATTACTAGCTATGAATTCATTTAAATCTGGTTACAAAATAATAGAACCCTATTTGAAAGAGAAAGACAAAGATTATGACATAGTGATAGTTATGGGGACTGTATATGGAGATATACATGATTTAGGCAAGAACGTGATAAAGATATTTTTAGAAACGTTAGATGTTAGAATAGTGGACTTAGGTACAAATGTACCTGCTGAAAAATTTGTAGATGCAATTGAAGATAATAACGCAAATATTCTTATGATGTCGTCATTATTGACAACGACAATGGGAGAAATGAAAACAGTTATGAATTTATTAGAAGAAAGAAAACTAAGAAAAAAAGTACATGTATTTATTGGTGGAGCATCAGTAGGTGAGGCATTTAGAGAAAAGATAGGTGTAGATTGTTATACAGATAGCGTTGTAGATCTTATAGACTATTTAAAAAAGAATATGGATAAAATAAAAGAAATAGGATTAACATTAGAAGAATCAGAAAAAATTTC
>CALEBD010000347.1 GCA_937944945.1 uncultured Clostridium sp.
GTGGTTAGAAGAAAAATGGGAATATAGGGCTGTGAATAACTATAATTCTGATATAACAGAAGAAGAATCTCAAACTATACAAACTATAAATGAAATAAAAAATAGAGTTCTAAGTCCAGTTATAAAATTACAAAATAAATTAAAAGGTAAAAAAAGCTGTAGAGAGATCTGTAAAAATATATATGAATTTTTAGTAGAAATAGACATGGAACAAACTATTTACGACTTGGTTGAAGACTTTAAAGCTAAAGGTGAGTTGGAAGTTGCGAGCCAATACTCTCAAGTTTGGGATATAGTAATCGATATACTAGACCAAATTGTAGAGATAATGGGAGATGATGTCGTATCTATAGACAGATTTATTAAAATAATAAGCTTTGGATTTGAAGAATATGAATTGGGATTAGTCCCACCGAGTATAGACCAAGTTCTAGTCAGTAGTGTAGACAGAATGAAAAATCCAAACACAAAATACCTTTATTTAATAGGCGTTACTGACGGGATATTTCCACTAATAGCTAAAGAAAAGGGAATATTAAACGACAAAGATAGAAATACACTTATGGATAGAGGGGTTGAAATAGATATAGATAGTAAGACAAAGACTTTTGAAGAACAATTTTTAGTTTATAAGGCACTTACTTCAACTTCAGAAAATCTTATATTAACTTATCCAGTTGCTGATTCAGAGGGAAGAAGTTTGAGACCGTCTATTATAATATCTAGGGTTAAAAAGATATTCCCAAAACTAGAAGTAGAAAGTTATTTACTAGAAAATAAAAGAGAAAATGAAGAAGAAATGATGGACGATATAACTGTTAAATCTCCAACATTTAATAAAATGGTAAATAAAATAAAATCATTTGACAATGGTGAAGAAATCGAAAATTTATGGCTAGATGTATATAGATATTTTGCAAATGACAATAAATATAGAGAAATTACAAGAAAAATAATTTCAGGACTTACTTATACGAATATGGTACACAAGGTATCACAAGAAAAAATAAATAAATTATACGAAACACATAATTTAAGTGTATCTAAGTTAGAAAAGTATTCAGCTTGTCCATTTGCCTACTTTATTCAATACGGGCTTAAGGCACAAGAAAGAAAAGAATATTCATTTGCTGCACCGGATTTAGGAACATTTATACATAACATAATGTACGAGTTCTCAAAATCACTAGAAAAAGATGGTCTTCATTGGAACCAAATTAATGAAGCCTATATAGATAAAAAGGTAAACTCTATTGTGGATTTCATGGTTTTACAAATTCCAGGATTTATATTAAATAGTTCACCAAGATATAAATACCTATCTTATAGACTTAAAAAAATGCTTATGGCAGCTATAAATATAATTGCCAAACAAATTAAATCTGGAGAATTTGAACCTATAGATTATGAAGTTAACTTTGGTCAAACGGGAAAATATCCACCTATAAGAATAATATTAGAAGATGGAACACAGATAAATCTAATCGGTCAAATAGATAGAATAGATGAATTTGATGAAGGTGATGATAGATATATAAGAATAATAGATTATAAATCATCAGATAAAAATGTAAACCTTACAGAAGTATACTACGATTGCAACTTCAATTATTAGTATACTTAGACGCGATAATTGAAAGTGCGATGAAAAAAGGAACAAGTATCCATCCAGCGGCAATTTTATATTGTAAGATTGACAATCCAATTGCAAAGTTTAGCGAAAATAAAGATGAAGAACAGATAGACGAAGAAATATTAAAACAATCTAAGATGAAGGGACTTCTTGCAAAAGATGCCCACATAATAAAGAAAATGGATAAGGCACTTTATGAAGAAGATGTTAAAAACTCACTTATAGTTCCTGCTGGTTTAAATAAAGATGGAAGTCTATCAAAAAGTACAAATAGTGTAACATATCAAGAGTTTGAAATACTTAGAAAATATGTAAAACACGAGATAAAGGATTTATGTGAAGGTATGTTAGGTGGAGATATAAGTATAAGTCCTAATAAACATAAAGACAGGACTTCATGTGATTTCTGTATATATAACTCTATATGTCAGTTTGACCCTACACTTAAAGACAATAATTACAATATTATAAAAGATAAAAAGAACGAAGAAATTATTCAAATGATGGCAGAGGAGGTGGAATAATGAGTTCTCCAAAATGGACAAGTGAACAACAAAGTGTAATTGATAGTAGAGGTGGGAACTTATTAGTTGCAGCAGCTGCTGGCTCTGGTAAAACTGCTGTTCTTGTAGAACGTATAATACAGATGATTTTAAATCCAGACTTAAAAGTAGACATAGATAAATTATTAGTCGTTACATTTACAAATGCAGCAGCATCTGAGATGAGAGAGAGAATAGGAGATGCTATCTCTAAGAAATTAGATGAAAATCCAGAAGATGAACACCTTCAAGACCAATTAGTACTTTTAAATAAAGCTAGTATAACGACAATACATTCATTTTGTTTAGAAGTTATAAAATCAAATTTTCATAAAATAAATTTAGATCCCAATTTTAGAATAGGTGATGAGACAGAGTGTTCTCTTATGAAATTAGAAGCTATAGATGAAGCATTTGATATTTTATATGAAGAACAAGACGAAGAGTTTTGTTATTTAGTAGATTGTTATGCCGAAAAAAGAGGAGATTCAAATTTACAAAACTTGATTTTATCTATATATAGTTTTGTTATGGCATCTCCATATCCAAAAGAATGGTTAATACAAAGTGCAGAAGATTTTAATATAGATGAAAACTTTGATTTTGCAACATCAAAATGGGCTAAAGCTATACTTGAAACTGTAAAAATACAAGTTGAAGGTGTGGAGGCATCTATGGCTAAGGCGATTGAAGATGTATCTGGGATAGAAGAGTTAGAGACTTTTATAGCTAAGTTAAAGATAGAGTATGCAAAAATAAAACATATATTAGAGGCATGTGATATATCTTGGAATGAGGCTTATTCAAAAATAGCGACTATGCAATTTGAAAACTATGCAAAAGGAGTCAAAAGAATTCCAAAAGATGCACCACCTTATGTAAAAGAAGAAAAAGATAAAGCTAAAAACACTAGAGATAATGCTAAAAAATCTATAGAAAAAATAAAAACATCAGTATTTAGTAAACATTACGATGATTTAAAAGAAGAGATTAAATTTTTATATCCAGTAGTTAAATCACTATCAGATGTAGTTTTAATATTTGATAAAATCTATAGCCAGAAAAAACGAGACAAGGGAATTATAGATTTCCACGATATAGAGCATTTTGCACTACAAATTTTAACACAAACTGATGAAAATGGATATTTCTTATTTGATAAAGATGGTAAAAATATACCTTCTGATATTGCGCTTGAATATAGAGAAAAATTTTATGAAATCTTTATAGATGAATACCAAGATAGTAACCAAGTACAGGAAGTTATCTTGTCTACAATAGCTAAACAAAATGAACCAAATAGGTTTATGGTTGGTGACGTTAAGCAGAGTATATACAGATTTAGACAGGCAAAACCAGAAATATTCCTTCAAAAATATGCGACTTATGATACTGATTTAAGCAGTAAATATAAAAAAATAATGCTTTATAAAAACTTCAGAAGTAGAAAAGAAGTAGTAGATAGTGTCAATTATATATTTGAGCATATTATGAGTAAAAATTTAGGTGAAATTGAGTATAACGAAGAAGAAAAACTAAACTTAGGGGCTAGTTTTGAAGAAGTAGATGACGAAAAAATAATACTAGGTGGGCCTACAGAAATTCATCTAATGGAAAAGAAAGTCGAAGAAGCTGAAAATCCAGAAAAGGATGAGGAAGAGTCAGAAGATCTAGATGCAAGTCAAATAGAAGCTAGAATGGTCGGTAAAATAATAAGAGATATTATGAGACCTAATGAAAATGGCGAAATAATGCAGGTATTTGACAAAAAAAGTGGAGAATATAGAAATATCGAATATAAAGATATTGTAATATTACTTAGAGCCACATCAGCATGGGCACCAGTATTTGCGGAAGAACTAATAAATATGGATATTCCGACATATGCAGATATGGGACAGGGATATTTTGAAACTATGGAAATACAAGTTATAATGTCTTTCCTAAAAGTAATAGATAATCCAATGCAAGATATTGCCCTTATTTCAGTACTTCGTTCTCCTATATATGGATTTACTCCAGAAGACTTTATAGATATAAGAACGGTAGATAAAAAGGTAAGTTTTTATGAAGCTATGAGAAAGTACGCTGGAGAAAGTATAGACTTAAGTATATCAGAAGAAGAAAATAGTGATGATAAAGATATAGATGAAGTTATAGACCAAGAAATTGAAAAGCTTAGCTCTACTATAATAACTCATATAGAAAATGAAGTTGATAATCAAAATATTCAAGATGAAATAGATGATTATTATCAAAATATAGACTACAGTGATTTTATATATGAAGATGAAGAAATAACATATAATGATGAGATTATATACGATCAAGATTATATAAACTATCAAGTAGATTCAGAAAATCAATACGATGAAGAGTTTAATAATCAATATAGCGAAGAATATATGTATCATAATCAAGATGATTCTATTTATAATATAGATTTAGAGACTCAAGATAAAAATCACCAAGAAGAAAAAACATTAAGTGAGCTTGATTTAAAAGTAAGAAGATTTTTAGATGATTTAAAAGGACTATAAAGAAAAGTCATTGTATATGAGTACAGATGAATTTTTATGGTATATATATACAAATAGTGGATATTATGCATATTGTGGAGCTTTGCCAGGTGGAAGTCAAAGACAAGCTAATTTAAGAATTCTATTTGAAAGAGCTAAACAATTTGAAGAGACTAGCTTTAAAGGTATTTTTAACTTTATAAACTTTATAAGCAAACTTAAAAAATCTAATTCTGATATGGGAAGTGCAAAGACTTTAGGAGAAAATGCAAATGTAGTCAGAATAATGAGTATCCACAAAAGTAAAGGGCTAGAATTCCCAATCGTTATTTGTTCTGGCATGGGAAGAAACTTCAACACCATGGACTTTAGAAAAGACGTATTATATCATCATGAACTAGGATATGGTCCACAGATTGTAGATTTCGAAAGAAGAATCTCGTATCCAAGTATTGCAAAAGAAGCTCTAAAATGCAAAATAAATATAGAAAATATATCAGAAGAGATGAGAATACTATATGTTGCACTTACTAGAGCGAAAGAAAAACTTATAATAACAGCATCTATAAAAGATATTGAGCAAACTATACATAAGTGGTCGTCAAATATATCTAATGAAAAAAGAGTTTCAAAATACGACATATTAAACGGTAAAAACTATCTAGATTGGATGATGCCAGCAGTTATAAAACATAGAGATTTAGAATCTATTAGAGAAAAATATAATATATGTACGAGAATATCACTAGAAGATGAATCGAGATGGTCTGTTAAGACTTGGGTTAGAGATGATATAGATTTTGAAAAACATGAAAAAGAAGGCATCAGAGAAGTTTTAAATAATATTGATTTATCACAAAGTGATACACAATATTATGATCAAATACAAAATAAATTGAATTTTGAGTACCCGTATTTAGGTGTTGTAAAAAAAGCAGCAAGTATATCTGTTACTGAAATAAAAAAGAGACAAGAAGAATATGAAGAAGAAGATGAATTATCAAATCTTTATAAAATGAAGACAACACTTAAAAAGCCAAAGTTCTTGAGTGAAGCTCAAACAAAAGAAAAAATAACAGGTGCGAGACGAGGTACAATAGTTCACTTAATAATGGA
>CALEBD010000348.1 GCA_937944945.1 uncultured Clostridium sp.
GTCTTACTACCAAAACATACGCAAATGTATAATTACTATGGATAAAGCAAAAGAATATATAAACAATAAAACAAACTCTATACTTAAAACTAATATACTTAGGAACAATAGAGATGTTGTAGCAACCATAGTATACAATGAATTAACAGATTTATTGGAGTTTAGTAACACATCTAGTGTTACTACTCCTATAGATTCTGAAATACTAAAGAGATACTTACATTAGGTTAAACCACAATTATATAGTGGTATACCTATGAAACTCAAACCGTATTGTATTAAGTGTGGTTGTGGTAATGGATACTTTAGAGGATTATATGATCCTTATGTATTAGCATTGTTAACAGAGGATGCAGATCCTTGGTTATGGGAAGATAACGGTGTAGTACTGTTAGAATAGTAGAAAGAAAATAATTTGATTGACAATGATAGCAAGAATTAAAGGTTTAAAGATTAGTCAAGCTTCAGAACGTACTGCTGTCACAGGATAGGAAATGATTCCATTCCAAGATGGTGAAAGAAATGGTAAGATCCGAATGATAGAGTTTAAAGATATGACTATGTATATCTTTGATCCTACTATCATTGATGGTAAAGTAAGTCAAGAAGATTATGACGCATTAAAGCAGGCTATAGAGGAAGGTAAGCTTATCTATACTATTAACTCTAAGAGAAATGGTTTAGACTTAGCAACTGAAGTAGCCATAGTTGGTGGTACTATATACATTGAATCTCCTGATTTTATTAAAGAAGAAGGTACAGATAATATATCTCAAGTAGTATTTGATACTATTACCGTAGATGGTTCATTAAACTATAGTAAAGAACAATATACTACTACAGTTATTAAGACTACTGGTGATGGTACTAAAGTACTTACAGATAATGGTCAGTATGTATATATAGGTAATTTAGCATTAACTAATATTAAGTTTAAAGATGGTACTAATACATCTACTTATGACTTAGTAACTAATGGCATCACTTTCAGATAGAATGCTACTCCTTGTGTATCTTGGAATACTATTAAGAGTGGTAACAATATCTATATGGATATACGTATAGCTAATGCTACTGCTTCTATGGACGGTCTTATGAGTAAGGAAGATTATGTAGAACTTAATACTACTATTCCTGGGTAGATTGAAGACCTAAAGGAAGCTGACTCTAATCTAAGTAATAGAATAGATAATCTTGATGATAAGATTGATAAGGAGATTGCAGATAGAGAAGCAGAGATAGATCGTATAGAGAATAAGTTTGATGGAGTTACCGATAAACTAGAGGATGCTTTACAGAAAGAGATTGAAGATAGAAAAGCAGGCGACACTACTATTACTAATAGTTTAAATGCATTCATTAGTACTAAAGGTCAACCTAGTGGTTTAGCTGAATTAGACTCAACTGGTAAAGTTCCTGCAGCTCAATTACCATCTTATGTAGATGATGTATTAGAGTTCTCTACTAAAGCTCAATTCCCTCAGATTGGTGAAACTGGTAAGATATATGTATCTAAGGATACTAACTTAACATATAGATGGACTGGTACTCAATACTTAGAGATTAGTCAGAGTTTAGCATTAGGTGAAACTCCTAGTACAGCGTATCCTGGAGATAAAGGTAAAGCTAATAGAGATGCTTTAAATAGTATGCCTACTAAGCTTACTTCATATCTTACTCCTACTACTAGTACTGGTGAGTTAGTTAAGATTAACTATAAGTATGCAGCTAAAGATGGTTTGAATTACGGTCCTCTACAAGATGATAATATAGATATACCATCAGCTACAACTACTAATGCCGGTGCTATGTCGGCAATAGATAAAGGTAGATTAGATGATTTATATGATGAATTTGGGAGTATAGAGAACCCAGGCAATAAGCTTGATTCACTACCTAATAACCTAGTTACTGGTGTAGATGCAACGTCTAGAAATGCAACTAGTGTAACTAT
>CALEBD010000349.1 GCA_937944945.1 uncultured Clostridium sp.
ATATTTCTTTTCAAAATCATCGCTTTTCATCTCACTAGATAATACATGTTGAGCAAATGGATTTTTTGCTACTATTACTAATCCAGATGTATTCATATCTAGTCTATTTACAAATCTTATTTTGACATCTTCGCCCTTTTTAACAATGTAGTCTGTAACTCCATTTGCCATAGTATTTTCAAAGTGGCTCTTTGTCGGATGAACTACCATAAATGGAGGTTTATCTACCATAATTAAATCAAAATCATCATAAATTATATTTAAGTTTAAATCTTGTGGCGCAAAGTTTGCCATCTCTTCTTTTATCTCAACTTCTATTAAGTCGCCCTTTTTAACTTTTTTATCTAATTTTTTGAAGTTTTTATTTACTGTAACTGTTTTAAATCTTTTTAATTTAGATGCATATCTAACTGAGAAATTTAATTTATCTAGTAAAATTTCTTTTAGTGTTAAGTCGTCATCTTCATTTATATATGAAATAAGATTATATTTTTGATCTTCTTTTTTGAACAAATTCACACCCACTTCCTTTTTATTAACATATATATTTTACACTAATTTTCAAATATAATGAAGGTAAATATTGTTCCATAAATATCCAATCAATATTAAAAGGAGTATCTCTATGAGAAACTCCTTTTGATATTTATGTAGTTAAATTCAAATAATCTTTATTTTAATTTTATGTCTATTCTGATAGTGTCTCATCATATGATTTGCATACATCTACCCACTTTTCACAATGTGAGTATTTTTCCATCTCATCACAAGTTAATTCTATAGCTGAGTTGCTACTTCCACAAGCGGGAAATACTGTATTAAACCTCTTCATAGATACATCTAAAAACACTTTTACACCTTTATTTTCTATTGCAAATGGACAAACTCCACCTATAGCATGTCCAATATATTTAATGACTTCTTCTGGTGTTAGCATTTTTGCCTTAGTAGCAAATTCTGATTTATATTTTTTATTGTCGATTTTAGCATCACCAGCAACTACTACTAAAATAGCATTGTCTCCTTCTTTATTTTTAAAAGATAAAGTTTTAGCTATTCTCGCTGGTATAACATTAGCCGCTTGTGCTGCTAATTCAACTGTTGCACTTGATTTGTCAAATTCTAAAATGTCATCTTCTCTTCCATATTCCGCAAAATATTCCTTAACTTTTTCTATTGACATTTTTACACCTCTATATTTAGTCTTTACAATATAGTATATCATACATTTCACTTCCCTATACCATTATCTAACAAATATTAACATTTATTTGCATCTACTATATATTTCTAAAATTACATTAAATTTATAATAATAATTCTAAATTGTTATAGTCTACAAGAATATGTGTTATAATACATCTTATAAAGAGGTGGGATAATGGAAAGAATTATTACAATTAACTCAAATAATTTACCAAAATCTATAATGACTAAGGATATTTTGACAGATAAATTACAAAAGGCAGGATTTACAGTTTGCGATGAATTTCACCCTGAAACTGAACTTATTATTTCCATAGGTGGAGATGGTTCTTTTTTACAGACGGTACATGACTTTGAATTTCCAGAAGTCCCTATTTTAGGAATAAATACTGGACATTTAGGATTCTTCCCAGACTTTGCTCCATCTGATATAGATCATTTTATTGAATCATATTTAGTTGGAGACTACATAGTTCAAGAAATTCCCGTTCTTCAGTCAACTGTCTGTACTAAATCTAATTGCAATGATGTATTCGCTGTAAATGAAGTCGTTGTAAAAGGATATAAATCTAGAACTATACATTTATCTTTAGGAATAAATGACCACCATGTACAAAATTTTAGTGGTGACGGTCTAATAGTATCAACTTCAACAGGATCTACTGCATATAATTATGCTGCTAGCGGAAGTATAATAGACCCAAGTATAAATGTAATGCAAATTACACCCCTTGCCCCTATAAATACAAATGCTTACAGAAGTTTTACTTCTAGCATTATTTGTTCAAAAGATTCAATCGTAAAAATAGCTCCAGAATATAGATTTGAAGACTCTATATTAATAGTAGTTGACGGAGTCGAATATCAATTTAAACAAATAGTAGATATATCTATATTTGTATCTGATTTAAAAGTAAAACTACTTAGAATGTCAAACTACGAGTTTTGGAGCAGAGTAACTGAAAAGTTCTTATAAAATTTATAAATTTAATATTTCCAGGAGGATAACTATGAAAATAGGTGTAATGAGTGA
>CALEBD010000350.1 GCA_937944945.1 uncultured Clostridium sp.
TATCTAACTAAATTCAACTATCATAATAGTAATTATGTGTTAAATATTCAAGCTAGTACCTTTACAGGAGGAAGTAGGCTATGTATAGGAGGAAAAGTAGATGGTCAAACCGCTGGAGATATGTTTTTTTTTCACAAACTTCTTCTGTATCCTTATTCTACGCATGTAGATCTTTTAAAAATACAATTAAAGAAATTGAAAATAGAAAATAATTTTTAATATATGGATCCAAGTTTAATTACAGGAATTGTAACTTTGGGTACTAACCTAGCTACAGGTATAGTAACCTGGTTACTAGCCAGAAGAAAATATAATACGGAAGTAGACTCTAATGAGATAGAAAACTTAAAGAAATCTCTAGAGTTTTATGAGGATATAGTAAGAGATAATAATAGAAAGCTTCAATTCTATATTAAACTTGCTGAAGATAATAGAGTAGAAGTATATAGATTGAAGGGTATTATTCATAGATTATTAAACAATTCCTGCTTGGATAATATTTGTACTAAAAGACAGTTCTATACTGATAATCAAATTAGGGATATTTTAGGAGAGGTAGCCCCTTGTACTGAAGAGGATGAAAAAGAACAATAAAACAGGTATATGGAATTAAATCTAAAGAGAGTATCAAAAACTAATAATTATACCATAGGACAGCTATATATTAATGGTAAATATGAATGTGATACATTAGAGGATACTGACAGAGACCTAACTAGTTCGATGTCCCTGGAAGAAATTAAATCAAAGAAAATTTATGGTAACACAGCTATACCGAAGGGAATTTATAAGATTACCTTAGATATAGTAAGTCCTAAATTTAAAGATAGAGTATGGGCTAAGTTTTGTAATGGGAAGTTACCTAGACTTCTAGATGTTAAAGGTTATGAAGGAGTTCTCATTCATGTAGGAAATAAAGTAAATGATACTCTTGGATGTATTCTAGTTGGGAAAAATGCTGGTAATGGGCTTATTAATAATAGTGCCGCTACATTTAAAAAACTTTATTCTTCTCTTCTAGAAGGTAAAGAAAGAGGAGAGGAATTAACTATTAAAATAGAATGATTATTATGAGAAGAAGTGGATGTAAAGGAAAAAGTAAAGGCAAAAGTAAAGGTAAAAAATAAGTATTATGGGAAGGCCTAGAGCATTGAATGGTACAACTGGAGCTTCTTCTCTTAGGAGAAGAAGAGAGCTGAAGAAGAAGAGAAAAAGATAAGGTTTAACTATGAGAAGATTAGTTATCTATAAGTTGGAATTGATCTGTGTGAAATATGTTCCAATAATTATCGCTCTCCTTAGTTTACTAGATAATATATTAATGTACTATGATATTAGCTTAGATATACTTTCATATATTGCTGGTACATCTATATTAACTACTATTCCAATGTATATTAGTAGTTATGTTTACAAATTTTGTAAATATCATAGGATGTTTATACATTATATAGTAGTAAACAAAGTAATAGCAATGGTAGATAACTACATCATAATACCTTTAAGTGATTTCTACCTGTTATTATCTAATATGATAATAGCAGGTATATTTTTATTTTTTGTATTGTACTTTCACTTAAAATATGGAGGGAGAAGCAATGATTAATCTAATTAAAGAATATTTACTGAAGTTGGTAGATAATATTGATGCTGGAAATTCTAATTTGACGGAAGATGAAACAATTAAATTAATTTCTGTACTGAAAGAATTAACTGATAGGGAAAGAAGATTAAGTAAATATGAGTCTTGTAGATATTTAAATGTTAGTAGAGCAACATTTGATAACTATGTAAGAGCTGGAAAATTACCTAGAGGTGAACATATAGCAGGATTTAAAGAATTAAGCTGGTCTAGGAAAGACCTTGATGAATTCATCCAGAAGAATAAAAGTAATCACAGCTTGCGCAGCAAGCTAGAATCACAGCTTGCGCAGCAAGCTAGAACCACAGCTTGCTTAATGTCCATAATAGAGTTTATTAATATGATTGAAACTAGGAGGGAAGTATGATAACAAAAAGAAGATTAAATATACCTATATTTAACTATAAGTTAGTTATAGTTATATATGATAAATGGGAAGAAGTTAAGGATATGCATAAAGGTAGTATAGAGCCTAACGCTTTTACAAGAATCTTTCCAGAAGGATGTTCTATAGTAGCAGTAAATTCTAAAGAGGAAGCCAGCATTGTTCACGAGGCAGAGCATGTTAAGAATGCTATATGGGAATTTATAGGATATAGCCCGCAAGTAGATAATGATGAAGTAGATTCTTACCTTTTAACTTATATCTACATTAAGATTTTAGAGGTATTTAAGAAGCATGATAAAGTAGTAAACAAGTAGTTAGTAATATGAAGATAATTTATTTTTATATAACCCCTTTAAGTATAATAACTTAGAGGGGTTTTTTGTTTACCTTAGCATCAATAGGTTTCACAATATTCTATTTATACCTTTGTATCATGTAAGCTTACAAGAATAAATAGAATATTAACTAATTTCAAAAATTGCTATTATGGAAATTATTGAAAAGCAAACAATCAAAGAGGTTCCTGTTGATGGCAACTATGGGTATGGCTATGGCAGAAAAGACATCAATGGCAAAGCTAATGCTGGGTTGACATTAGGTATAATTGGTACAGCTCTTGGTGCTTGGGCATTGTTTGGAAATAGAAGAAGCTCTGTTATCGGAGGTCTTGGAACTTCTGGGTCAGGTATGCTGGATGGGGCTAACATTAATATCAATGGTTTAAGTACCGCTGGTAACGGAATTACATCCCCTTCTGCATTTCAAGCATGGGAAAAAGGTTGTGAAGATACCTTAGCTCTACAAAAGGGATTATATGATTGGGCTTTAGTACAGCAATCTCAGAGATTTGCAGATAGACAGACTATTGATAGTGAATTATTTGGATTGTACAAGAGTCAAGTAGATGCTGATTTTGGTCTTTATAAATCTACTAGAGATGGGTTTGATGTGTTATCTGCTAAGCATAATGCTGATGCCTTTAGCTTGTATAAATCTCAAAGAGACTCTGATGATGCTATAATGAAAGAATTGAGTGATTTGAAAGCTCAAGTGGCTATTAATGCTGCTATAAGACCCTATCAGGATAAGTTGATTCAATGTGAAATTGATAAAGCATTCACTGCCGGAATAAATTACACAGATAGGAAAACTTGCAATGTAATTTATGGTCAGGTAGTTCTTCCAAATGAACCTACTGTTACAGGATATGTAGGAGCTAACCAATGTGGGTGTCCAAGAGTTATAACTTCTGGTGCTGCTCCTGCTGCTTAAAGATAAGGGGTAATATACCCCTTATCCTTCATTACTAACTTTAAATTATAAGATATGGTTCCAGTAAATCAAGTTATATTAGGTGGAGATCCTTTATTAGGAAGTAGTATAATAGGAAATAGCCTTGATGAGCAACTCCAAATGATTGAGAGATATAAGCAAAATTTGGAAGCAGCTAAACAGTTGAAGCAGCAAACACAGGTTGTACAGCAACCTATTACAGTTCAAAAGTTAATATGGGATGATATTGATGCAGAGATAGAACCCATGACTAATGAACAAAAAAGTAAACTGTTACAGGATGAGGATTATGTTGAAACATATACTAAGATTCAAAGTATGGTAAATTCTGAAATTTTGAACTTGGTAAAAGGTAGAATAGAAAATACTCCAGAAGGTAAAGAATTATTATCTCATCAGTTAAAAATAGTCAAGAGATTGAAGAATAAAATAATTGATGAAACTAATAGGGAAATGGAAATGTTTAGAAAATTTAGGGAGTTTAGTAAACAACACCCTGAAGTAACTTATGAAGAATTTATTAAAGCAAATATGTAATATGGTGACTACAATGCAATTAACTGATAAATTGAGGTCTTATATATTTACCCAACTGGATTCTATGTCTAAAACTTCCCCTATGATGGGATTTGTAAAACCTCTTGTTACTAGGGCCTTAGATAAGAAACTAAGTAAAATTACCAGTATCTTAGATTTAATATCTGATGATAATGGTAATATAGATATAGAGGGTATATTATCTGAAATAACTGAAAATCTTATGACTACTCAACCTTTTATCTTTAAAGCTCCTTATATAGGAGATGTAGAAATAGGAGGAGGAACTATAGGATTCAGTATTCCTCTTACCGATAAGAAGTTAGTATTTGATACAACAGATTTAGAGAGTTTCAAAGAGATGTTAATTACTAAAGAATAATATTATGGATGAACTTATGTTGATGGAATATCTCAGAAGCAAAGGTATAAGTGAACAAGAATTCATGCATAAATTCAAGGAATTTATGTCTGGACATACTAGAAATAATCATTCTAGTAACGATGACTATCATTTGATGTATGGAAGTGCTTATGACTCCAACAGACATCATGATATATCAAGTTCATTTAACCCAGAGAGAAGTAGAGGAGGTCTCTTTGAAAGATTTAACAGAATGTCCGATAGCTTGACTGAAGAAGATATGTATGAAATAATGAAAATGGCTAGAGAGAAGAAAAACTCTGGAAATGAACATTTTAATGAATCATATGCAAAATATCTGGTATCTAACATGTACCATTATGAAGGTGGTAGAAAATATGTTGGTGAAAAATTCAGTATGGCTAAGGCTAAAGAAGTATGTGAAAGATATAGAGGAGTTATCCCACAATCTTTCACTCATGCAGATGTATATGTAGCTATCAATGAGCACTATCACAACTGCAGTGAGTTATTTAAATCATGGTTTGGTGAAGATATAGATCAGAAAGTAATTGAAGCAGCTATACTATTCTGGTTTAAGGACGATGACTGTAAAAGTAACTCTAAACTGTGGAATCATTTCAAAGAAAACTAATTATGAAGGGCAAGTTATCTTGCCCTTTATTTTTTATCAGACTTTAATATATAAATAATTTATTTATACTATTACTATAACTCTTCTTTAATACTTGTTGTAAATTTGGTTTATATATATCTTTGCATTGTTTATTAATAAATAGGAGAAACAAATATGACTGAAGAGCTTAGTTTAGACAATATTCTGGGATCAGATGAAATAGAAAATCTATTCTCAGAGGAAGAAGAAATACAGGAGGTTCCTCAAAATGACGATAAGGATAATCCTGAAGAAAATAAGAATAATAAAGATAGTGAAACTACTGAGGTTATTGATGTAGATAATTTATTTACTGATTCACCAGAGAGCGTAGGTAGTGGAAAAGAGAATAATACAGGGGATAGGGAAGATACTTCTCCTAAAGAGGATAAGGATGCTTCTCCCAATAAACACTTCTACTCTTCCGTTGCCAAAGCCTTGAAAGAAGAAGGTATCTTCCAAACCCTTGAAGATAATGAAGTTGAAGAAATATCTTCAGCTGAAGATTTTGCTGAAGCTGTGAATAAGCAAATTCACTCTATGCTAGATGATAGGCAGAAGAGAATAGATGAAGCTTTGAACTCTGGAGTATCTATTTCGGATATACAAAGGTGTGAAAAAGCATTAGAGTTCTTTAACTCTCTTCAAGAGAATGATATTATTGATGAAAGTGATAAAGGAGAAAAGTTAAGAAAACAGCTTATTTATACTGACTTCATAAATAGGGGATATAGTACGGAAAGAGCACAGAGAGAGGCACAGAAATCATTTAGCTCTGGTACTGATATAGAGGATGCAAAAGAGGCTTTAGCAAGTAATAAAGAATTCTTCCAATCGGAATATGATAACATCATAAGGGAAGCAAAAGAAGAAGAACAAAAAGAAGTAGAAAAAAGAAAGAAACAGGCAGAGGATTTGAGAAGGTCTATTCTTGAGGATAACAAGATATTTGGAGATCTTCAAGTAGATAAAGTTACTAGGAGAAAGATTTATGATAATATAAGTAAGCCTGTTTACAAAGATCCAGAGACTGGAGAATTGTTTACAGCTATACAAAAATATGAGATGGAAAACAGGCCTGAATTTCTTAAGAATATTGGAGTACTTTTTACGCTGACCGACGGTTTTAAGAATTTGGATAATTTAGTAAAGAATAAAGTGAGAAAAGAAGTAAAGAAAGGTCTTAGAGAGCTAGAGCACACCCTCAACAACACATCAAGAACATCAGACGGAAATTTAAAATTTGTAAGTGGAGTTGAAGATGACCCAGAGTCCTTTATTGGAAAAGGGTGGGAAATAGATGTGTAGTCTAAGTCTTTCATAATTTTATGAAACATATCTAACTATTAAAAAACAACAGAAATGGCAGGAAAATTAGGAAAATTCCAAATGGTAAGTTTCCAACATTGGAAGGGTTGACTCACAAGTTAAGCCCTTGTAAAATTGGGTAAAATCGGTGAAGCCCTCCAAATAAAATTAAAGGGTAATACCGAGCTAACCTTTATAATAATATATAAAGGTAGTGTAACGCATAGAAGATGAAACTATGATTAGAAAAGCATGTATTTATAATCACATAGAATATAATTCTTCCACGAGTATCCAACATACTGAATAGTATGAAAATGTATGCTGAACTTACACAATGGTAAAGTGTAAGAACTAAGAGATAAAAAGCTCTTAGGATAACAGATTGTTAACAAAAGAGAACCACTTGGGTTCTATCTTCCAATTAGCTCCACAAAAAGCTACCAACCTTATGGTTCAATTGCTTGCCTATTACAGAGGTAAAACCCTTGACACATTCCTAAATCAGTTCCCAGTTAGAGAATTTGAAGATGATACTGAGTATTACTGGGATGTAATAGGTTCTTCAAGGAGAAATATTCCTCTTGTAGAGGCAAGAGATGAGAATGGCACTCCTGTTACTGCAGGAAGCCCTAATGTTGGTGTTGGTACTACTCCTTTTTATTTAGTCTTCCCTGAAGACTGGTTTGCTGATGGAGAAGTAATTGTTGGTCATTTGAACCAAGTATATCCATTCAGAATACTAGGTGACCCCAGAATGGAGGGAACTAATGCGGTGTACAAAGTTGAGTTGATGGGAGGTAATACTGCAGGATGCCCTGCAGAGAGACTCCTTGCAGGGGAAAGATTCTCTGTAGATTTCGCTCCAGTAGAGAAGGAATTATCAAGGAAAGTAGGTGATGTTAGATTCACTAGTCCTGTTTCCATGAGAAATGAGTGGTCTACAATAAGAATTCAACATAAGGTTCCAGGTTCTGCTCTTACAAAGAAACTTGCTGTGGGCATACCTATGACTAAAGCAACTGAGAACGGAGGACTTACCAAGTCTATAGCTACAATGTGGATGCATAATGTAGATTGGGAAGTTGAACAACAATTCTCTGAATACAAAAACAATGCTCTTGCGTTTGGTACTTCTAACAGAAATTCCAATGGGGAGTATATGAATATCGGTAAATCAGGCAATGCGATTAAGACAGGTGCTGGTTTAAAGGCTCAAATAGGCCAGCTAGCTGCATAAGCAGTCAAGAAATTAAAATTAACAAAACTAAGTCGGTGGAAGTCCTGAGATGGATAATACCGAGCTAACTATAGGAACTAAAAAGCTTATAGTAGTGTAGAGACTAGAGGTTGAAACTCTTTATATTATGACTAAATATGGTAGAATCTATATAATAAGAAATACTATAAATAATAAGGTTTATATAGGACAGACTAAAGTAAGCTTAAAATTGAGATTTCAAAATCATTTATCTGCTGCAAGAAATAACAAAGATTATGTTATAGGTAAAGCGATAAGAAAATATGGTGAAGAAAACTTTTATATAGAATTACTTGAAGAGTGTACTATAGAAGAACTTAATGATAGAGAAAAGTATTGGATTTCTTATTTTAATTCTACTGATAATAAATTTGGTTATAATATGTCTATTGGGGGTAATGTTATTAGAACCACTAAAGAATTAGACAAGGACTTAATAATAAACATGTTTAATTCTGGGATTCCAGCATATAAAATAGCTAAAATTTTGCATACTGGAGTACCTAATATTACTAGTCTATTAAAGAGATCTAATATAATTTATGGCTTAGGTTTGCAAAAGACTAATAAACTTGAGGAGTCTATGATAATAGATTTATATTTAGATGGTTATAGTACAGTAGACATAGGAAAAAAGTTTGGTAAAAATAAGAGTACGATAAGAAGAATACTCTTGAGGAATGATATTAAACTTAGAGCCTTTAAAGAGACTAAAAACTTGGGAAGAGATCTCCCAACATTACAATAGTAATGCTCCACGAGAGTTTTGCATTTAGATGTGGTAATCTAAATGAATATATAGTCCGAACTTCATAGTAATATGAAGAAATAGTGGATAAAGAGCCACTATGATAACATAATGTATTTGAGCAAATGGAAGTAGCTAATACTATGTATTATAATACTTTCAGCTTGAAACTTCTTGAAGATGCCTTGTATGAATTATCTGCATCCAAGTTGGATTTTGGTGATAGATATTTCTTAATCAAAACAGGTGAAAGAGGAGCTATCCAATTCCATAAAGCTGTATTGAATGTAGTTTCAGGTTGGACCCAATTTGTATTGGATAATAGTTCTACTAGAGTAATAGAGAAAACCCAGTCTAGATTACATACAAATGCATTGTCTGCAGGATTCCAATTTGTCGAGTACAAAGCTCCCAATGGAGTCAGAGTTAAAATTGATGTAGATCCTATGTATGATGATCCAGTTAGAAATAAGATACTTCATCCTCTTGGAGGAGTGGCTTATTCCTACAGATATGATATTATGTATATCGGAACAATGGATCAGCCGAATATCTTTAAGTGTAAGATTAAAGGTGATACAGAATATAGAGGGTATCAATGGGGGTTAACGGCGTAAGCCTTTACACATTTCTCAGCTCCCAAAGTTCTCCCCTAGAAACAGAAGTAGAGCTAGTAAAGAAAAACAAGGTTAATTGCTGGAAGTTCCTTAGAGCTTTCACTGCTTTTTAAACTTCAAACATTTAAATATGGAAGTTAAAGAATTATGGAAGCCTCTGCTAGAATATAAAGGCATAGAGGTAAGCTCAATTGGTAGAATAAGAAAAGCTGCTAATAAGAGTAGAAAAGAGAGAATCTTGACTGAATTTCCTAAAGATAGAGATGGTTACTACAGATGCTCTGTGCAAAGACTTGATGGAACATGGACTTCTCAACCAGTCCATAGATTAGTTGCCAAAGCATTTATCCCTAGAACTAAGAATAGAGATATAGTTAATCATATAGATGGGAATAGAACTAATAACAGAATAGAAAATCTTGAATGGGTAACTCCAAAAGAAAATGTCATTCATTCATTTAAATTTGGTTCAAGAAAAATTTGTAAACAAGTTCCCAAGAAGACTATTCTAACAGATTTCCAAGTTAATCAGATAGGGAAATTAAGAGAATTATATACAGTCAATCAAATAGCTAAACTTTTTAATATAGAATATCAGTCTCTCAAAAATATAATTCATAAAAAGAAACAATGTGAAAGATTGGATGATCAGCAGCCAAGCATATATACTAGTATATATGAAGGTTCAGAGACTATCCCAGATGGGAGTAAGTAGTAAGTACTACTGAAACGCCTTGCTCACTTAATATTAAGTGATGAAGATATAGTCCGAACTCTAATGAAAGTTAGAGATAATACATGGAAACGATGTATTAGCAACATAAAAAAAATGTGAGAAATCCATATACAGGACAGAAGGGTAATCCCTATATGTCTTTTGATGAGGACTCGGCAGTTATTCATAGAATGGCCACTTTAGGTATCTGTGTTCTTGATCCTACGAGAACTATGTCAATTATTCCTGCTATACTGCAGGGTTAATATAATGGGAGTAGGTACTCCTACTCCCTATTTTTTTTTTAGAAAGGAGAAGATATGGCAAAAAATAAAGTAGAAGAAAATATAAATTACGAGACACCTGAATTTGAAATAGATGAAGATTCTATCAGAGAAGTCTCTATGAGAGAGGTTTCAAAGTTGCATCACAATCTTGAAGGAGAGAGCAATGCTTCTGAAGTGTTGGAGAAATCTAACACTGTAAAGAATAATGCTCTAATTAATTGTTTGAGAAAAGAGAGAGTTATAGTAAGACATATACCAAAAGAAGGAGGAATGATCACAAACCCCAAACATGTGTTATATGGAGGAATGGCTGAAAATGCTAGCAGAACATTCGTAGTTCCTAAATTATCTTCTGGTATGTTTGTAAATGTTCTTACAGATGCTGAGAAAGCTTTTCTAGAGGAAATTATGGGGCTTGAATATAATTCATTAAGTATCTACAAGAAAGTCGATAATTTCTGGGATGACTCTAACGAAAATGGAATTTCAAAGGTA
>CALEBD010000351.1 GCA_937944945.1 uncultured Clostridium sp.
ATCTTCATCATAGAAGAATAAAGCATCTGCAAGTCTAGCTTCTAAAACTTTTTCGTTACCTGCTTTAACTGTTTCTATTCCGTTTTTGTCACCATTTCTAACAGCTATAAAGTATGGTAATAATTTACCGTCTTTAGAAACAGGGAAATATCTTTGGTGCTCTTTCATAGGAGTTGTTACAACTTCTTTTGGAAGTTTTACATAATCTGCGTTGAACTCTCCATAAAATGCAGTTGGATATTCTACTAAATAAGTTATTTCTTCTAATAAATCGTCTTCTATCTCAACTTCTCCACCTAAAGATTTTGCTACTTCTTCAGCTTGTGCTTTTATAGCTTCTTTTCTTACATTTTGGTCTAAAACTACAGAGTTTTTACTTAATTGTTTGAAGTAGTCTTCTATTGAGAAAACTTCTATTTGGTTTCTTCCTAAGAATCTATGGCCTCTAGTTATATTAGATGCTACTATTCCCTCTAAGTTTATTGGTAATACTTCATCGTTTAATAAAGCAACCATCCATCTTATTGGTCTAGCAAATCTCATGTTTTTTCCACCCCAACGCATAGCTTTTGGGAATGTAACACCTTTTATAGCAGCTGGAACTATTTCTTTTAAAACTTCAGAAGTCGCTTGTCCTTCTTGTTTTAAAGTGCCGAATAAGTATTCATCTTTTCCAACTTGCTTGAAGTATACGTTAGCTTCGTCTAATCCTTTACTTTTCATAAATCCTAAAGCAGGTTTTGTAAAGTTTCCATCAGCATCTACTGATATCTTTTTAGATGGTCCTTTTAATTCTTCTTCAAGATCGCTTTGTTTGTCACATATATTGTTTATAACAAAAGTAAGTCTTCTTGGAGTTCCATATTTCTCTATATTTTCAAATTCAACTCTATTTTCTTTTAATGATTTTTCTAAGTTTTCTTTTATTTGTGTTAATGTAGATTCAACAAATCTTGATGGTAATTCTTCTACACCAACTTCTAGTAAAAAGTAATTTTTCATTATTTTTCACCTTCCTTTATAAGAGGGTATCCCATTTCTTTTCTTTGATCAACATAAAGTTGTGAAACAGCTTTTGCCATATCTCTAACTCTTCCTATAAATGAAGCTCTTTGACTTACCCCTATAGCTCCATTTGCATCTAATGTATTAAATGCATGTGAACATTTTAAAACATAATCATACGCTGGTATAACTAATCCTTTATCTAATATTCTTAATGCTTCTTTTTCATATATATCAAATAAATTGAATAACATTTCTGAATCACATTCTTCAAATGCATACATTGTGTTTTCAAATTCTTGTTTTTTGAATACATCGCCGTAAGTTATTTTGTCATTCCATTTTAAATCGTATACGCTATCTACATCTTGTATATACATAGCAAGTCTTTCTAAACCATATGTAATTTCACCAGTTTCTAATTCACATTCTATACCACCAACTTGTTGGAAATAAGTGAACTGAGTAACTTCCATACCATCTAGCCAAACTTCCCATCCAAGTCCCCAAGCACCAACAGTTGTTGATTCCCAGTTATCTTCAACGAATCTTATATCGTGTTCTAATGGATTTATTCCTATAGCTTCTAAACTTTTTAAATATAAATCTTGTATATCATCTGGTGATGGTTTTAATATAACTTGGAATTGGTGATGTTGATATAATCTGTTTGGATTTTCACCATATCTACCGTCTGCAGGTCTTCTACATGGCTCAACATAACACACGCTCCATGGTTCTGGTCCTAAAGAACGTAAAAGTGT
>CALEBD010000352.1 GCA_937944945.1 uncultured Clostridium sp.
AAGTAGAATTCTACATATGTTTCTCCTGCAGTTGCTATTTGTTTTTTAAGTTCATCATTAAAATCTATTTTGCTACTATCAAATCCTTGATCTTCATCATTATCGTTTGATGTATTGTTATCTTCCTTTTTAGATGATTCTTCTTTTTTAGCTGAAATTTCATCTAATTTATCGTTACAAGTTTTTAATAACTCGTTACATTCTTTTAATTTATCAATATATTCTGATTTACCATCAAGTTCTTCAATTATGTATCCTAATTTAACTTTAGCATTCATATACTCTTCTTCAGCCATAAGCTCTTTAACTTCAGCTATTTTCTTCTCTATTTGTTCTTTAAAACTTAAACTATCTTGTTCTTTTTTTAGTTTTTTACACTCAGATTTTAATTTTTTAGCTGCATCTCTAGCTACTGAACTCTCGCTATCGCTATCCATTATTTTTTCACATAACTCAATAGCTTCATCATATAGTTTATGTTTCATTTTTGCTTGAACTTGTAAAAGTTGTTCTACTTGTTTATATAAAGAAGTTGCTTCTTTATCATCCTCTTTCTCTACAAGAGCTCTATCAAAGAAGTCTAGTGCATCTTCATATGATTCTTGTTTTACAGCTTCTTGCCCACTTTGCATATATTGGTCGTATTTTTTATTTGTTTTATTACAACCAGTAAGTACAAACATGCATACCATCATCAAAGCTAGCAATTTTTTAAATTTCATCAATACCCTCACTCCAATCTCATTAAATTTTAATTCTTTAATTAAGTTACGATTTTGCGCAACATACAGAATTTCCCCTGTATAAATGTTTTTTTCCATATACAATTATACTACTAAATCTACATTTTTGAATAAAAAAATTCATTTTTTATGATTTTCGTAATCTTTTTTTATAAATTTTAATATAATTTATACTTATATTTTAATTTCTGTAATTTAAATATTTTTACTGTATTTAAGCTGTTATGTATCTTTCTATTATAACTGCTCTGATACTTTCATATCTAATATAGTCTGGGAGTGAGTTTTTTATATCCCTCATTTTATCTTCACCGAATTTATTTATGCTTTTTTCGATTAACTCTTTTTCATCTTCACAATAATACACTGATGGATTAAATTTGAAGTGAAGTTCATTGTCTTCTTTTATATAGTCGTATATAAAACCTAAAATAGAATATACTGATGTTTCTAATTTATTGCTTATAGTTTTTACATCCATCCCTTGATTTAATAAATCTAGAGCTATTTCTTTAGGCTTTCTGCTTTCTCCATCTATAATTAATTTCTTTTTCTTCTTTTCTCTCCAGTTTACTTTTATATTATTTTCTTCTACATAATTATTGACTACTTGTATTATTTCATCACCGTATTTATCTATTTTCTTTGGACCTAGTCCAGATATATCGCTTAATTTTTCTGTATCTAGTGGATATCTTCCGCTTATTTCTTTTAATGTGTTTTTAGGCATTACCATGTGGTATGGAATACTTTCAATTCGTGCATATTTTGCCCTTATAGTTTTTAATAGTTCATATAAGTTCTTATCTGTTTTAACTTCAAAGAACTCTTTATCGTCTTCATCAATATTATTTTGTTTTTCAATTAATTCATTTTTATTTATGTTTTTATCTTGCATATATGTTTCAATTGCATCTATAAAGTTTTGTCCATATCTTTCGTATTTAACTTGTCCAACACCTGAAATATTTAATAGTTCTTGCTGTGTAGTTGGATAAGTATTTGCCATTGATAGTAATGTTGCATCTCCAAACACCATATATGGAGCAACTTTTTCATTTACTGCTATTGTCTTTCTTAAGTCTGCTAAAACTTCAAATAACTCATTTTTATTATTTGATTCTTTTGCTACTTTTACTTCTTTAAATTCAACTTTTATCTCACCTTTTAATACTTTTAAAGATTGTTTATTCATAGATATAGTAGGAAAACTTCCTCTAGTACCTAGATTTTCTTTTATATCTAAAAATCCATGAGAAATTAAAGTGTTTATAAAAGTCTTTAATCCCTCATTGCTGTAGTCTTTCATTATTCCATAAGTGCTAAGTTTATCAAATCCAAGTTCTAATACTTTTTTATTTTTAGATCCTCTAAGAACATCAACAACCATAGTTAATCCATAATTTCTCTTCATTCTGTATATGCATGAAATTACCTTTTGAGCATCTAGTGTTTTGTCTATAATTTGACCTTCAGTTAAGCAATTACTACAATTGTCACATTTGCCTAGCATAACTTCTCCAAAATACTCTAGTATACTTTTTCTATAACATGAATTGCTATAAACTAAGTCTACTATTTGTTGAAGTTTGTTATATTGTATAGTTTTTCTAGAAACACTCTCTGTTCCTACTTCTATAAGATATTTTTGTGTGTGGACATCTCCCGGTGTAAAAAGTAATATACACTCGCTATTTTCGCCATCCCTACCAGCTCTACCTATTTCTTGATAATAGTTTTCTATACTTTGTGGCATGTTGTAATGTATTACCCATCTTATATTAGGCTTATCTATTCCCATACCAAATGCATTTGTTGCAACTATTATATTTGCATCGTCATTTATAAATTTATCTTGATTTAGCTTTCTGTCTTCATTTGACATACCTGCATGATACTTAAGTACGTCTATATTCCTTTTTAAAAGACCTTCATAAATCTTTTCGACTTCTTTTCTTGTTGCAGCATAAATTATACCGCTTTCTGATTTATGATTTTCTATATATTCTAGTAGGTATTTATTTTTAGCTGATGATTTAACTATATTTATGTATAAATTTTCTCTATCAAAACCTGTTATAAATATTTTAGGCTCTATAAGATCTAACATATTTAAAATATCTTTTCTGACTTCTGTCGATGCAGTTGCAGTAAATGTGGTAACTATAGGTCTAGTTTTTAAATTTCTTATAAAGTATGGTATCTTTTTGTATGAAACTCTAAAATCGTGACCCCATTGAGATATACAATGTGCCTCGTCTATTGCAATTTGTGCTATGTTTTTATTTTGAATTATATTTAAAAATTCTGTGCTTTCTAATCTTTCTGGTGCAACATATATAATCTTATACTTATCATTTGTTATATTTTCTAAAATTTGATTGCAATCTTCTGATGAAAGTGAACTATTTATATAGCTAGCATCTATCCCCATTGATGTCAAAGAGTCTACTTGGTCCTTCATAAGTGATATTAATGGAGATATTACAATAGTTAGTCCATCCATACAAAGCGCAGGAACTTGGTAACAAAGTGACTTTCCTCCACCTGTAGGCATTATTGCTAATACATCTTCTCCGTTTAATATAGTATTTATGATTTCTTCTTGACCCTTTCTAAAACTCTTATATCCATAATACTTTTGTAATATATCTAATATCTTTTCATTCATAATAATTCTCCTCATCTAAATCTATTTCCGCTCATATTTTTATTTGATTTATGTCCATCAACCGTACGTAATATACCTTATTATAAAGATTTTTACTATGAAATATTATACTACAATTATTTTATATCTATTTACTTTATTTTTCATGTCAAATACTTTGTAAAGAAATCCCACTTCCTTTTGTGTTATTTATTGAAAATAATACACGTTTCGTGTTACACTATTACCATAGGAATTATTTACATAATTTTTCTTTTGATTCTTAATTAAGAGCAGTAAAGGAGGTATCAGCCATGTTTGGACAAAATCTGAAAAAGTTAAGAACATCAAAAAATCTCAGTCAATCTAAACTAAGTAAAATATTAGGAATATCAAGCAGCACTATTGGAATGTATGAACAAGGTAGGCGATTTCCTGACCAAACTATTTTAACTAAAATAGCGGATTTTTTCGATGTATCGACCGATTACTTACTTGGGCGTAATCCACAAAATCCTCCAACAGAGTTTAACAATGCCACTGATGCTATGGAATTCATTTTAAAATTGCCGACTGTTATGGCATATGGTGGTTATGATGCTACCAAATTATCAGACGAGGAGATAATCGATTTCGCCAATGACTTATTGCAACAAATCGAATTAATTAGCTATAAATATAAGAAAAAATAACAAGTAAAACGATAACTTATCGGAGGGAGGGTAATTTATTGAGTAGTAATAAGATTAAACAGGCCGTTGACAATTTAAAAGCAACATATAATACAAATAACCCCTTTGTAATCTGTGACCACTTGGGTATTACTGTTAGGGAACGAAATTTTAACGAATCTCGCAAAGCTTATTTTGTATCTATTTATGGTCAGCCTTCTATTACAATCAATTCTAATTACATAGAAAAATCGAAAAATATATTATGTGCTCACGAGCTAGGACATATAATATTGGGACATACTGGTGTGAATAACTTTGAATCTGAAAACCAGGAGGCTGAAAGGGAAGCGAACTTATTTGCTCTTTATATGCTTTTTGATGAAAATGATTTTGACATGAAATTTGAAAATATGACAAGTTACTTAGTTACATTATTTCAAATATTGTGGGAAACAGACCGGAAGATGTAGAAGAATGCCTGAATGATACTTATTTTAAGGTATGGAAAAATGCACATAAAATCGATTTGAAAAAAG
>CALEBD010000353.1 GCA_937944945.1 uncultured Clostridium sp.
TGAACAACTAACTCTACTACATCACCAGCTATACATAGTACATCACACTCAGGTATAGTAGGTAGATTACCATGTAAATCACTAATTGCACATATTTTCATATTGCAAATTTTTTGTTAGTTTATATACTAATAATGTATAGAAAATCAACATCCTTTCAAATGTTTTATTAATTCATCTACTTGTTTTTGATTATGAACTATGTAAAATTTTACATCAATTTCACGTCTATACAGATAGTAGTTAAATAGTTTCTCACGTAAAGGCCATGCCTCATTAGGATAGCCTTTACATTCGATAATAAATCCGTCACCTACGAAATCAGGTAGGTAAGTCATTGGACGATATTTCTTTTCTCCAAAAGTAAAAGCTGGAAGAAGTTCAAATCTGTGCTTTTCATAATCAGCCTTGATTTTTGCTTCTTTCAGCTTCTTATATGTATAGGTTTCAAGTTTACTTCTAAACTTTATACCGTCATATTCATTTGGAGTAGCGTTTTTTACTTTTCCTTGCTTCTTTGTACTTTTTCTTCTTACAAATAACATCATGATAAGACTACACTCTTACAATAAGTTATAGAATCATTCTTAGTAGAAGCTCCAAATGTACTTTTCAATGTAACAGGTTCGCCTTTCATAGCTTTATCCATTACAAATTTGATAATACTCCATGCAGCTTTCCATTTTGCATGACAAGCTTTTACTTCTCCAGCAAGTACTTGAGCAATATAGTCAACTAAGAATGCAGGAATACAGTACATAATGAAAAGTATTTTGACAGGGTAAGACAATATCTTACCTATATTTTTAATAAATTTCTTCATAAAGCCAATTTTTTATAGTTTCAAAATCATTTGCTTTAATAGCATCTGATATATCTTTAGATTTAAATTTTCTATGAACAAACAGAAAATCTAAGTTATGCTTATGTACAATTTTGCGTACATTCTGAAAACCTGCTCGATCTCTATCATAAATTACAATTATATGTTTGAACCGTTTACGCAGTGAATCCAGACAATGCTGTGGTATAAAAGTTGATTCTGATGATGGGCTTATCGCAGGAATACCCATTTCGTATAAACACATGACGTCTTTCATACTCTTTGTTATAATGAGTATATCACCAGTTTTAGGTAACTGTTTAAACCCCTGAATATCGTTTTCAGTCAGGTTATTACGCCACTTTGTATATTTATCTGCTAAAGGTCTATATATTTTAAAATTATTATAAACCTTATAAGCATACATAGGATTACTATCCTTGTAAATACCCTTTACAACTCCGTTACATAGATAATATTTTATACTACTTACTCCAAATTTCTTTAGAGTAGTAGTAGAAATATTAAACTGAGACCAGTAATTGATGTCTGTTAGAGTAAAGTCTTGTCTTACTACACCAATTACTGTCTCTGTTGACGGTATGTATTGCTTAGAGCTAACGAGTTGCGTATTGTTAGTAATCTTAAGCTTATTAACTATATCATTCAGTATATCTGAATAGTTAGTTAAACCAGTAAGTAATGAAACGAACTTAATTACATTACCGCAATCACCTGTGCCATGATCCTTAAACATTAACTGTTTAGTAGTCCTACTATAGAAACATCCAAATGATGGATTTTTATCTTTTCTAAAGGGACTATTATAAATCATGCCAACTTTAAAATTACCTATATACGCTGAATATATATCATACTCTGTTACTTTAGATAGTATATACTCTAAAGTAATATTCTCTTCATCTTTTATGTTCGTAGTGTCATATAACATATGATATATAATTTTTAAGTGGAAGTAATGAGATTCGAACTCATGACATGGTCCTATCTATAGTACCTTTAAATCTATCGCCTTTTCTCGCAGGTTTATTCAGATTTATATCTCCTATATCCACCGGACTTGCTCTACCACTGAGCTATACTTCCTTATAAAAACGTGAGTGCATGCTATCCAGAATCTATGAATTTTGTAATTCGCCACCGCCTTTCACGGCTTGCATCGGATTTCTCTAAGAGTCATACCACCGATGAATTACTCACATAGCGGCATGCTACTCACGTATCGCTATATTATGCCTAGCGTAGGCAAGCTGTTAAAAGGTTATATTAGAACGGCAAATCGTCATTCTGAGTATCTGCTACTCCTTTATCTACCTTATCTAACGGATTAACATCTGTTGTTTCCTTATCTGCTGTGATAGGACGAACAAAGACGTCAATATTCAATTCTGTAATCTTACTTACTTGACCCTCAGGTAAATTCATCGGTTCAATGAAAGTAAATTTACAATAGTTAGGTAATGTAGTATAACCTTTATTGTTATAAACTATCTTTACTCTAAGTAAAATATCTTTATTTGCTGCATTCAGCAAATTAACAACCCAATTAGCAAATTCACTAAATGATGAACCTGCAAAGACGAGAGCTTCTTTAGGATAGAAACAGCTAAGTATCTGCAATATACGTTTTACTTGTCTATTTGCTCTGTTCTGAAAGTCTTCTTCAGATTCCATAGGTTTCTTAGTAGACTCCCATTCAGTATGTGTCATAGTCTGTTCATCTTTCTCGAATTTAAATTCAATAAAGATATTACCATTAATGGACTTATCAACTCTAGCACTTACAAATTTCACATTATCGTGAATACCTGCTTCTAAGTACTTATTTTTACTCTCTTGTATCTGGTTTGCTAATTCTGTACTATAAATCATAACTTAATCTTTTAAACTGATATAAAATACTGTTAAAAGTTACTCAGGCAAATATATTTTGTCCCAATATACCTTAATATCATTGTTTTCATCGCTTTCTGCAATAACAATGTTCTTACCTCTTAAATGAGGCGCTCTTGCTTCTCTAACGGAGTTATCTCCGCCTTCGAAAGAGATATGAGTTTCATTTCTCTTTCTATATACATAGCCAACAGCATCTGCTTCGCCACATATAATATTAGCAAGTTTACCTACTAAGTCAAGGGACATTTCTGATAACTCTTCGCCTTCCTTATTAATCAACTTATCTCGAGTATGACCAATAAGTATAAAGTTATCACATAAATCTCTAAACATATCTATAACTTTTCTTACAGCTTGTTGTAGATACATATAACCAGAACCATTAGGTAAGGTTCTTACGTCATTTCCAGAGTAATTCTTACCCATAGGAGTTGCTCTATACAACTGCGCTGCATAGCTAAGACATATCTCCTCTAATCTTGAGGCATTGTCTAGAGTAATATATTTGTATGGTTTCTTACCGGTCTGTTTAATTTCTTCTCTAATTGCTGTAGCAATATCCCCTAAGTCTTTTACAGACCTAGCTTGTACAGCAAGAGCTTCGAGGAACTCAGAACCACCCTCTAAGTCTACGATTAGATTATTATCTAATCTAGACGCTAGAGTGGTTTTACCGGCTTTTGGTTTGCCAAATATAATTAAGAATCGAGGATTCTCTACTTTGGCTTTTACTTTCTCTTTCGGTAATACAATCATAAAGCTTTAATTATATTGTATCCTCTGAGAATGCTTTGGTAGTTTCTGATAGTTTGGATATTTATTTAGAATAAACCACGATTTTTAATCTTAATCGTGATGTCAATAATAGTCTTTTTAGTTTTCGGTTTCAAATGGTTCAATGAACCAGTTGCAATCGGGATGATATCGTAACCAATCTGTACGAAGTTATCAAAAATCTTAATCGGTGTACCGAATTCGTCTTCAAAGTCATAATCCTTCTTAAAAGGATAATTCTTCTTAGCATAAATATCAAGTGCAGACAATGCGTTAAAGAATTCTTTTTCAAGGTCAAAGTTAATGCTACCATCAGCAAAGCACTTGAACGGACATTCTGCACATTCCTTAGGCAACCATCCAATGTTATGAGTCTTACTCAAGCCAAGAGTAATATAATCACCAGCACCAGCATATTCAATGCCATAGGTGCATTTAGGATAGTCATAATTACTTTCTACTGTTAACCAAGGATAAGCGTTAACAACGCGTTTCATCAAAGATTCTTTGTAGATATCTGCAGTTTTATTGTTTTTCGGTAACTTAAATGTATATGTTTTCATAATTTTCAGCCTTTTTAATTATTATTACTAAACGAAATCTTCATCACTGGTTCCTCATCTCGTATAGTCTCAATTAAGTTATTGTATTTCAAATCGTTATCAAACTCTAATATCGCACATTCTCCTGCATCTCTATTTTTAAGTATATGCAAGTAGACTTTATTCTTCACTAGTAAACGATTTGGTCCATACTGTTGTATATTGAGTAGTTCCGGTCTGTGGATACATATAACATAATCAGATGCGTGAAATATAGTATCAGCGGAAGATATATCACTACGCATTGGATAATGCATAGAGGGGTTGTTAATTCTTTCAGGACTCTCAATGTTTCGATTCATCTGTGATAACTGAATTATAGTAGTATCAGGTAACTTCTTTACTCTGATAAATAGTTTCTGTAAATCTGAAATCACTTGCAGGGCTGTTTCACGAGCTTGACCTTCAACAAGTAAAGTATGATCAAGTATAATCACAAATTTCTTGCCTTTAGCCTTATTCTCGTAGAAATAGTTTATAGTAGATGC
>CALEBD010000354.1 GCA_937944945.1 uncultured Clostridium sp.
CTTTTTAAGATTTCTTTGTCTATTTTTATTTTGTTTAAATGAAGTTTATAAATTTCATCAGTAGTTAATAATTTTCTCATTATTAAAATTGCTGATAAAGTTTGTGATAATGTCGTCGCTAATGCAGCCCCCATTACGCCCATATTAAATACTATTATAAATACTAAGTCTAAGATGATATTTAAAACTCCAGCAGACCCTAAGTAATAAAGTGGAGTCTTGCTATCACCCATAGCTCTCAATATTCCTGTCCCCATATTGAAAATCATCATAGGTATCATACTCAAGAAATAAACTTTAATGTATGTAACTGCATGACCAATTACATTTTCTGGTGTGTTCATAAGTTTTAGAATAGTTTCTGCACTTAATAAACCAACTACCATTAAAATTATCCCTGATATAAAACTAAGTCCCATTGTTGTATGTACTGTTTTTGATACTTTTTCTTCATCACTTTCCCCAAAACATTGTGATAAAACAATACTAGATCCATTGGATAGTCCAATAAAGAAGTAAATCATAAATACAACTACTAAGTTACATGTTCCAACTGCGGCTAAAGCATTAGCACCTACAAATCGTCCAACTATTGCCGTATCTACTGTGTTATATAGTTGTTGGAATAGATTTGAAATTAAAATAGGAATTGCAAATAATACAAGTTGTTTCGAGATATTACCCTCTGTCATTTGTGTTACTGCCATATATATCCTCCTTTTATTCCCACAAATTAGATTTATCTTTTATTAATGATATTACCATATAATATCATTAAATGAATACTTGTTCATATATAATTCTACAATATAATTTTAGTTTTTAATATTCCATTTTGTTATATCAAAAATTTATTTTACAATTAAAATTTCTCTTTTGGCACGATAGCGGCAATTCTAAATCACACTCTTGCATTAAATCATTATCTAGTAGTATATCTTGTGTATTTCCATCAGCAAATATTTGCCCCTCTTTTAATACAACTGTTCTATCACAAGTATCTAATATCATGTCCAAATCATGACTAGCTATTACTTTTGTATAATCAAAACTATTTAAAAGATTTATTAAATTTCTTCTCGCTTTTGGGTCTAGTGCAGAGGTTGGCTCATCCATTATAAGTATTGATGGGTTCATTGATATAGCTGTTGCAATAGCGGCTAAGTTTTTTTGTCCTCCCGATAATCTATATGGAGCCCTATTTTTTAATTCTAATATTCCGACCTTTTTTAGTGACTCTGTAACTCTTTTATCGACTTCTTCTCTGCTCAATTTATAATTTTTAGGGCCAAAAGCTACATCTTCGTATATACTTGTTGTAAAAAGTTGATCTTCTGGATTTTGAAATACAAATCCAATATCTTTTCTAATTTGCGATAGATTTTTTTTATTTACTTCCAATGAATTAATTTCTATTTTTCCACTTGATGGTCTATTTATCCCAGTTAGTTGAAGTAATAAAGTGGATTTTCCTGCTCCATTTGGTCCGATCAACGTCAGAATCTCGCCCGGGTTTACGGAAAATGTAATCTCCCGGATCAGAGGATCTTTTCCGTAACCCACATTCAGTTGTTCGGTTGAAAATATTCCTTCTCTTTTCATAGTCTTCTCCGTCCCTGCTTTTTCATCATCGCCACAATCACCACCGGTACCAGAAAAACCGCCGTCACCGAA
>CALEBD010000355.1 GCA_937944945.1 uncultured Clostridium sp.
TTAATTTGCAAAATATTTTTGAAGTGAAAAACTTAAGTACAAGGATGGTGATTTTAATGGCTGTTGTAACTGGTGCATTAATTTTTGATGCAGATAGAAGTGGTGAAATCGACTTTAGAACTGACGGCGCTATAACTAATACACCTTTAGTTTTACAAAGTACTGATGGTAGTTTTAATACAGTCGCGACTTTAACTGATGGTGTCGGCGACTTTGAGTTTTTTAATGTACCTGCCGGAAATTACAAAATAAGTGTTGTTGATGGATATACAGGACCTATTACACCTAGCCCAGCAGACTTTGCTACGGCTGCAAAACCCGAAAAAGAAATCACACAAGGCAAGGTCACCAGTTATAAAAATGTGCTGCCAGCAGACAGGCGTACAAAAGGAATGAACGCATTAAACGCAGTATTACCTACAACTTTATATATTACAGTAACTGAGGATGCTCCCCTAGATGATGTCTACTTTTATATAGGCCCTGCTTTATATAAAAATTATATATTAGATAAATGTAGTTCTTTATCACCTAATAATCTAATATCAGCTGGAGATAATGGGACATTTGGCGACGTCGAAATAGGTAGCGAGCCAAATAGCGGTCCCACAACTAATCCATATAGTAATTCACCTCTTATGTCTGATTTTACATGGATTAAACAATCAAACGAAATCCCAATAGGAGATTACACTATTGGAAATACAACAAAACCATATAATGAAAGTGAACTCTACGATTGGTGGAGATTATCCGACCACACGACAAGTATAGAAACAGGTAGAATTCAGATTGTAGGCGGCAATAGTTCAAACAAGAAAGCTTTATCGACTACTGTAAATAACCTCGAAAAAAACACAACTTATTTATTTACAGCTTGGGTTGCAAGTTTAAATAAAAATCAATCTCCATCAGATTCCAAAGTAGGCGTGACAGTAGATGGTCTAGATACACATACTCCACTATATAGCAACTTAAACCACATGATAAGTACAGATCCTAAACTACCAATTTGGCAGGAGATAGGCGTTAAATTCAACACAGGCGAAAATACTTCAGTTTCGCTAAATATGTTAAGTGTAGCACCTATGTATTTTTTCGCTATTGATGATATTAAACTGAGAAAAGTTACAAACTTATGTAGAACTACTTCAGGTAGTGTATGTGATAATTTCTGCGTTACAAATTGCGTAAATAAACATTTAGCTTGTGTGGGCGATATTTTGACATTTAATATTTGTATATACAATACAAGTGAATTTAGTATGGGAAGTAATGACTATCCGATTATTTTTTCAAATGTTTTATCTGATTGTGCTTGCTTTATTCCTAACACACTTTTACTAAACAATATGCCCTTAAGTTGTATAAATTTATGTAATATTAATCTAGGTATTTTTAGACCATATGAATTAAAAACAGTCGTCTTTAGTGCATTTATACAGTCTAATTTTCAAAGGCTACTAACGAGTTGTGCTAAGGTGATTTATATAGATTCAGACTCAAATATTTGTTGTACTAATAACACGATAGCTATTATGATTTTATAACGAGTAAAAATCAAATTTATTTAAAAGGAGATGAGTTTATGGCAAGTATAACAGGATTGCTCATTTTCAATGTCAACAGAAGTGGATTAATCGACTTTGCAAATGATTCAGGAGTAGCAAATATACCGATAGTTTTACAAAGTACTGACGGCGACCTTAGGACAATTGCTACTTTTACTGATGATAGCGGTGAATATAAATTTTCTAATGTACCTCCTGGAAATTATAGAGTCGTTGTAGCAGATGGTTATTCAAAAACTATTTTACCTATCCCTACTGATTTTGATGCTAATGCAAGAGCCTCATCACAAATTCAAGTGGCAAAAGTACCTAGCTATACATCTATAGCTCCAGAAAATCGAGTAGACGGTATGAATGCCTTAAATACGGTGACCTCGACTACTGTAAATCTAACTGTAACTTCTACTGTAGATGTATATGAGGCGGATTTTTTAATAGGGCCGGCTATATATCTAACCCAAACGCTAGAAAATTGTCTAATTGTATATCCCGACAATTTGATTAAGGTTGCTAGTAATGGGACATTTGGTGAAGTTTCACAAGGAAGTAGCCCTGACAGTGGACCTAGTAATAATCCATATCCAAATGACAATATTACTTCTTGTTTTAAGTTTACTAAGCAGACAAACGAGCTTTTTAGAGGATATTATACGATTGGAAATACAATCTCTCCATATAGTGATGATTATAACTGGTGGAGGTTATCTGATCATTCAACAAGCACAGAAACAGGACTGATGCAAATTGTAGGTGGAGATGGGTCAAACAATGCATCATTTTCAACTATTGTAAATAATCTCAATGAAAATACGACTTATTTATTTTCATTTTGGATAGCAAATATAGATAAAAGTCCAAACCAGATAAATTCAAAAGTAAGTGTATGTATAAAGGGGTTAAACGACTGTTGCACCTTATATAGTGATTATGAACAAATATCTACTAATTCACATTTACCAATATGGCAACAAGTCAGCATAAAATTTAATACATGTTGTAATTCTTGTATTTCAATATGTATTTGTAGCCCAGTTTCTATGTATTATGCAGTAGACGATATAAGTTTAAATAGACTTTCAATAGCGTCATGTTCTTGTATGGCTAAATGCGCTTTATCTATTGCAAGCTGTGCAGATAGGTACACAACTTGTATAGGAGATATTATAAGATTTTCAGTAGCTATATCCAATAATACAAATACTATAATAGGTAATTCTTCTCGTGTTTTTTTATACAATAATTTATCTAAATCGGCTTCCTTTATTTTAGGAAGTCTGATTATAAATAATGTACAACTCCCTTATTACTTTGATATATACTGTATAGATTTGGGAGTGTTTAGCCCTTGTGAAGTCAAAACTATTTGTTTTGATGCTGTTGTAAATAATTGCTTTGTAAATCCAATTTATAATATATCTCAGATAGTTTATAGGTATAATACACAAGTTTCAGATAATTATACTTATTGCTCAGATAGAAGTGATGTCGCTGTCTATATATGTTAATCTTAAACCTTAGTGATATAGTGTCTATATAAAATCAGCATTAAAGTTTATTATATAAAAAGGCTGTAGAAGTATAATCTACAGTCTTGTAGTATGTGTTATAAAAAAATTACGCAAGTTTGTAAACTCCCCTCTCTTCATTCTCCTCAGTTTGTGATACAATATAAAAGGCTCATCCAAATTTGGACGGGTTTAATATATTGAGGAGGAAACATTAATGAGTTTTTTTAAAGATTTATTTTCATCTTTATCTTCTAACAAGACTTCTGAAAAACCCTCTCAAAACACAGAACTTTTAACTAACAGCGCAAAGAGAGTTATTCCTTCTATTGCAGATTATTCTTACAGAAATACAGGCTTAAACACCATGACTTTCGAGGATTTAAAAGATTTACTTAAAAATGATGTGTTTGAGAAAAAGCTAAATCGTGCATGTGGCGACAATATCGTATATACTGATATGTTAAAAAAAGACATAGTTTATTATTACAACCTTATGGATGATTTAAACGACCATATTTGCTCGATTTTAACACATAGAAGATTGCTTAGTGTAGATGAGTGGATGGATATATTCTCTGATATGCAGAGAAAAAACCTTATACACAATATTTATGAGGCTAAAAATAGCGACATATTAGACGATTATAAGTACATATATGGAGATGATTTAATACGTAGATTAGAAAGCGACTACACTTGGATGTATATAAATTCGAGTTTACTGCTTGGTTGTGTAAGTGCAATTTATGAAAAACCACACTTTGGACATGATTTATTCGACAGCTCGTCAGAAGTTGTTGTAGACGAAATCAACAAATGTTGTGAAAACTGGACTGCACATTTCTTCTCGCTAAAATCATCTACTTCAAACTCAAACAAAAGAAATATCCAAAATGCGAAATCTTATGATTCTTACGATTCTTCTTATAAAGCAGAAGAGAAACCTTGTGAACCAGTATGTGAAATTGTAAAAGAAGTTGCAGAAGAAATAAGCACATCAAACGCTTTTGAGGAGATTTTTGAAGAAGTTTATAAAGAAAGAATAGTAGAGACAGAAGTTTCAAAAGACGATTTCAAAGAAGATACTTATAAAGATATCTACAAAGAAAATACATACGATTTTTATGAAACAGAAACTGCTAACACTGATTTAGAAGATGATTTTAAAGAAGTTTATGAAACACAATCTTGTGAAATAGATTTTGAAAATAAAGTTGATTCATTAGATACAACTGAGAAATATTTATGTGAAGAAGTTTATGAAGAAAAAGCTGTTGAGGCTGTTCAAGTAGCAGAAGTGAAAGTTGCCGAAGTTGTGAAATTAGCAGAAGTTAAAGTGTTTGAGACGAGTACACAAACTGTAGAAGATACATTTGAAGATACGTTTAACGAGACTTACTCACAAACTTACGCAAGCGAGACTTATATAAACAAAGAGGCACCTTCTATACTTCAAAAATGTGAAGAAGACGAAATAGTTGAAAATAGCTTTGCATTTTTAGAAGATGACGACGAACTTGTTGTAGCTGATTCAGTCATTAAAAAATACGAAGACTTCGACCCAATTGAAGAAGATTTTGAAATAGCTGAAACTGGAGAATATGCTGAGTCTGAAGGACATGTAGACACTGTCAATACTGTTGATGTATCTGTCGATGAGCCTTCTGAAATAGAAACTTCAGAATCTAGTTATTATGAAGAAGATAAAGCTGATTTAGAAAATAATACAGAACACTTGTTGAGTGAAGATGCGAAAAACGCAATTTGGCATATTGTCCAACAATCGTTTAAATATACTGATTTCAGTGCATCTACTTATCAAGATTTTCAAGATTTTATGAATAAAAACGTATTTGATAAAAAACTAAATCGACTTAATTGTGATATTAGAAGGTATTCAGACGATCTTAAAAAGAATATCTTATACTACTACAATCTAATTGAAGATTTAAAATATCATCTTCACTGTCTTATAACGAATAAACAACTTATAAAAGTGGATAAATGGATGGAAGAGTTCGGTAAATTGCAAATTGCAAACAGAGTACACGAAATAGCAGGCACACCAAACGCCGATATTTTAGAGACTTATGACAAAATAGCAGTCCAAAATCTAGTTTCTAGCTTAGAGAGAGACTACACTTGGATGTATCTAAGCTCGAACTTATGGCTTGGATGTATATATGCAATATACGAATATCCAGAATTTGCACCAGCTCTATTTGCAGAACCTGCAGGCTGTATAGTTGATGAGGTTATGTATGAATGTGACGACGTTATGATAAATTGGAGATCTGGGAGATAATTTTAGGGGACTGGGAGCAGTCCTCTTTATTTTTTGGATTATTTTATACATATATTTTTATAACAACAATCTATGCATCTTGCCTTTGATGGTGTTGCTTTTGGGAAAAATCCTTGCATTACTTTAAAATACTCTTTTATATTCTTTTTAAGTTTAGAAATATCCTTTTCTTCTACACTAAATTCTTTTACTAAATTTGAGCTTCTTGTATAAACTAAAAAACATTTTTCAACTTTACAATCATACATTTCTTCTATCATCAGTGCATACATCAACATCTGCTCTTTATATGTCTTATACAACACTTCATCAAACTTGGCAAATTTATAATCCAAAGGTGCCATAGTATTATCATTTAATGTAAGTACTTCATCGACTATTCCCTTAATTTTATATTTTTTAGAGTATAAATCCACATTTATTTTTTTATCTATTGCACCAAGTTTTTTACGTAGATACTTCTTATTTTCATTCTCTTTTCTAGAGTGAATCTCTCTCCCCTTTTGAACTTTAAATCTATTTTCTTCAAATTGGGGTATATTTAAACATTTCATATAATAGATAAACCTTTTACAATAGTTAAATTCAATTAATTCAGATGGTGTAATATAATAATCAAATTCATCAAAAAAACTTTGAGATGATTTCATCAGTAACCAGCTCCTTATCAAAAACTTGTCCTATTAATCCAGCTTGATTTAATCCCTTTTTACTCATTGGAAATATATATACAGAATCCTTATCCAAGTCTATTATATCCTCCATTTTTAACTTAAGTTCGTCAAAATCATTTTCTTCTATTTCACCTAAAAATACACTTTTCTGAACTCTATATAGACCTACATTTTTACATGCCTTGATTGCATTTCGTCTGATTTTATTGCTTGAAATATCATAAACTACCCATACCAACAAATCAATCATCCCCTTTTAAGATTCTGTTAGCTATATTATGACAGTCAAATTGTATTATATTTTGTAATTCTATTTTTCGTCCTTTATATTGTATTTTCTTTTCCATCTCTTCATTATACTTAGAAATTAAAACTTCCTTTCCTGCTTTATTTAAGTATAATCCACCTTCAACTTTATCAAAATGATCTGACTTTATCTTTTTAGTAGAAAAAAGTTTAAATACAATTCTATCGATATAAATTCTATACATCTCAATCAAATCAAATACAAATGCCTGTCTATTATAATTATCTACATGCATTATACCTATATATGGGTCAAGTCCAGCTAAAATACATGCTCTCTCAACATTGGAGTACATTATTCCATAGCCATAATTCAACATACAATTAAATTCATCCTTTGCAGGATTTTTACTTCTACCATTAAATTTATATTTTTCAGGCATTAAATCTGATAGTCTAGCAAAATAAATTCTACTAGCTGTCCCTTCATATCCTTGCAAAGTACCCCTAATATCCTCTATAGGTGTATTGTCTGAGATTGATTTAATCTTTTCACTCAAATTTTTTATTTTCTGCACATCTTCTTTTATCTCAACTTTTCTATTATCCCTTCTATTTGCTCCTAATTCAGTTAAAAACTCAGCTTGATTATTCATTTTTTGAGTTAAAAATTCTTTTACTAATATTGTCCCCATTTTGTTTGAATCTAGGTTTAGTTGTCTTTTTCTAATAGTGCTTATTCTTC
>CALEBD010000356.1 GCA_937944945.1 uncultured Clostridium sp.
TCTTGGACATTTCTTAAATCTCTTATTATAATATGCAAAATTGCAATTTTTAACTATCCACAAATAATATATTTTGTCCACAATATTAATCAATGTATGTAATATAGAAAAAGAATAGGTGTTACCCTATTCTTCCTCATCTGTATTTATTTTAGCTATTGAAACTACGTTAACTTCATCATCTGTTTTCATAAGTTTAACACCACTAGTAACTCTTCCGAATACAGATATATCATCAACTCTTAATCTAATAAGAACTCCATCAGAATTTATAAGCATCAATTCGTCTTCGTTGTTTACCATTGTTGCTCCAACTATTTCACCTGTCTTTTCAGACATGTTGTAAGTTTTAATTCCTTTACCTGCTCTTATTTGGCTTCTATATTCATCTATGTCTGTTCTTTTTCCATAACCATTTTGGCTTACAACTAATAAGTCTTCACCTTCATCAGATAAACTCATAGATACCACTCTGTCGTCTTCAGATAAAGTTATACCTTTAACACCCATAGCAGTTCTACCCATTGGTCTTATGTCTTTTTCATCAAATCTAATTGACATACCTTTTGATGTTACAAGTAATACATCTTTTTCTCCGTTAGTAGTTTTTACATCTATTAATTCATCGTCATCTCTTAATCCAATAGCAATTAAGCCTGATTTGTTGATATTTTTGAATTCAGATCTCTTAGTTTTCTTAACTATACCTTTTTTAGTGGCTAATAATAAGTAAGAATCATCATTTGTTGTTGTATCAACTTCAATTAATGTTGCTATTTTTTCATTTGGTCCTAATTGAAGTAAGTTTACTATTGCAGTTCCTTTTGCTTGTCTCTTCCCTTCTGGAACTTCAAATGCATCTAATCTAAATACTCTACCTCTATTAGTAAAGAATAATAATCTATTGTGAGTTCTTGTAGTTATAAGGTGTTTTACAAAGTCTTCTTCTCTAACAGTAAGAGCAGATATTCCTCTTCCACCTCTTCTTTGACTCTTATAAGTATCTAAAGGTAATCTCTTGATATATCCGAAATGAGTTAATGTTATAGTTATTTCCTCATCATCTATTAAATCTTTTATATCTATTTCACCTTCAGCATGTCTTATTTCTGTTCTTCTAGCATCTGAATGTTTCTTTTTAATTTCTAAGATTTCGTCTTTTATAACACCTAGTAATAATTGCTCATCTGCAAGTATTGATTCTAAGTATTCTATCTTTTTCATTAATTCGTTGTATTCAGCTTCTACTTTTTCTCTTTCTAGCCCTGTTAACTTTTGAAGTCTCATATCTAAGATAGCTTGAGCTTGTATATCACTTAATTTGAATCTTTCCATTAATCCACTCTTAGCCATTTGTGTATTTGCAGAAGATCTGATTAAGCTTATAACTTCATCTATGTAATCTAAGGCTATTTTTAAACCTTCTAATATATGTGCTCTTGCTTGAGCTTTGTTTAATTCGAATTTAGTTCTTCTTGTTACTACATCTTTTTGATGTTCAACATAGTAGTATAATATTTGTTTTAAGTTTAATATTCTTGGAACACCGTTTACTAGAGAAAGCATTATTATACTGAATGTATCTTCAAGTTGAGAATGTTTGTATAAGTTGTTTAATACTATGTTAGCATTTACATCTCTCTTTAACTCTATAACGATTCTCATACCATTTCTGTTACTTTCGTCTCTTAAGTCTGATATTCCTTCGATTTTTTTATCTTTAACTAATTCAGCTATTCTTTCAACTAATTTAGCTTTATTAACTTGGTAAGGAATTTCTGTTACAACTATTTGTTGTTTTCCTTTAGGAAGCTCTTCTATTTCTGCTCTAGATCTAACTTTAACTTTACCTCTACCAGTTTTATAAGCTTCAGCTATACTATCTTTACCCATTATTATTGCACCAGTTGGGAAATCTGGACCTTGTATATATTCCATTAATTCATCAACTGAACAATCTGGGTTATCAATAAGATGTACTGTAGCATCTATTGTTTCACCTAAGTTGTGTGGTGGTATAGATGTTGCCATACCTACAGCTATACCATTTGATCCGTTTACAAGTAAGTTAGGGAATCTAGCTGGTAATACAGTAGGTTCTTTTAAAGATTCGTCAAAGTTTGGTCCGAAATCTACAGTTTCTTTGTCTATATCTCTTAATAATTCTAATGATAACTTACTCATTTTTGCTTCTGTATAACGCATTGCGGCTGGTGAGTCACCATCTACAGAACCGAAGTTACCATGTCCATCAACTAAAAGTCCTCTAGTTGAGAAATCTTGTGCCATTCTAACCATTGCTAGGTATACTGCACTATCGCCATGTGGATGGTACTTCCCTAAAACGTCCCCAACTATACGGGCAGATTTTCTATATGGTTTATCTGGAGTTAAGTTTAACTCATTCATAGAGTAAAGTATTCTTCTATGAACTGGTTTTAAACCATCTCTTACGTCTGGAAGTGCTCTACCAGCGATAACACTCATGGCATAGTCTATATATGAATCCTTCATTTCTTTCGAAATTTCGGCAGGAATTATTCTATTATTTTCTTCCATGTTTATTCTCCTTCCTCATTAAATATCTAAGTTCTTAACGAATTCAGCATTTTCTTCTATAAATTCTTTTCTTGGTCCAACTTTATCTCCCATTAACATAGAGAATATTCTATCTGCTTCTGTAGCATCATCTATTGTTACTTGAAGTAAAGTTCTTGTTTCTGGGTTCATTGTTGTTTCCCATAATTGTTCTGGGTTCATTTCCCCAAGACCTTTATATCTTTGAAGCTCAATTCCACTCTTACCTATTTCTTCTAATAAAGTTTCTAATTCTTTATCTGAATAAACATAGTATTCTTTCTTTTGTTTTTTAACTTTGTATAGAGGTGGTTGTGCTATATAAACATAACCATTATCTATAAGTGGTCTCATATATCTAAAGAAGAATGTTAATAATAATGTTCTGATGTGTGCACCATCGACATCGGCATCGGTCATTATTACTATTTTGTGATATCTAGCTTTTTCTAAATCAAAATCATTTCCAACACCACAACCGTAAGCAGTTATCATGTTTTTGATTTCTTCTGATGATAATATTCTATCTAATCTAGATTTTTCAACGTTAAGTATTTTACCTCTAAGTGGTAATATAGCTTGTGTATATCTATCTCTACCTTGTTTTGCTGAACCACCGGCAGAATCCCCTTCGACTAAGAATATTTCACTTTTTGCAGGGTCTTTTTCTGCACAGTCTGCTAATTTACCTGGTAAAGAAGTACTTTCAAGTACAGTTTTTCTTCTTGTTAATTCTCTAGCTCTCTTTGCAGCTTCTCTAGCTCTTTGAGCTCTTAATGCTTTATCCACAATTACTCTTGCTGTTTGTGGATTTTCTTCTAAGAATGCACCAAGTTCTTCAACAGTTACTGCATCAACTATACCTCTCATTCTAGTGTTACCTAATTTAGTTTTAGTTTGTCCTTCGAATTGAGGGTCTGGTAATTTAACAGATACAACTGCTGTAAGACCTTCTCTTATGTCTTCACCTGATAAGTTTGCATCGCTTTCTTTTAATAATTTATTTCTTTTAGCATACTCGTTTACTGTCTTTGTTAACGCAGATTTAAACCCAGCTAAATGGGCTCCACCTTCATGAGTATCTATATTGTTCGCAAATGATAATATATTTTCAGAATATCCATCTGTGTATTGGATAGCAATTTCAACCATACAGTCTTGTATTTTTTTATCTATGTAAACTACGTTTTCATGTATAGGAGTTTTAGTGCTATTTAGGTATTCTACGAACTCTCTTATACCACCATTGTATAAGAATTCTTTTTTCTGTTCTTGTCCAGGTCTCTTATCTTCAAATACTATTCTTACACCTTTGTTTAAGAATGCTAACTCTCTTAATCTACTTTCTAGTGTTTTGTAGTCAAATACTATATCATCGAATATTGTAGCATCAGGCATAAATTGAATTATTGTTCCTGTATGATCAGATTCACCTACTATCTCTAATTCTGAATCTGTTATACCTTTTTTATAACTTTGTCTGTATATCTTTCCATTTCTGTAAACTTCAGCAACTAACCATTCTGAAAGTCCATTAACAACAGATATACCAACACCGTGAAGACCACCAGATACCTTGTAACCTCCACCACCGAATTTACCACCGGCATGTAGTATTGTTAATACTGTTTCAAGTGTAGATTTACCTGTTTTAGGATGTGTTTCTACAGGTATACCCCTACCATCATCCTTAGTTGTTACACTACCATCTTCGTTAATGCAGACATATATTCTATCACAGTATCCTTGTAATGCCTCATCGATACTGTTATCCACAATCTCATATACTAAGTGGTGTAAACCTCTTGGTCCTGTAGATCCAATGTACATACCTGGTCTTAATCTAACTGCTTCTAAACCTTCTAGTACCTGAATCTGATTTGCACCATATTCTTGTTTCATCTAATTACCTCCATCCTCAATATTTGTAACTTTTCCTTTATCTATATAAAAAATTGCTGTATCACTCTCATCAAAAATTCTCTTATGTGCTAGTTCCGCACTAGTTATAAACATTTGGACTTCGCCTAAATTTTTGACTAATAATTTTTGTCTAGTTTCGTCTAATTCGCTAAAAACATCGTCTAAAATTAGAACTGGATTTTCGTTCACTTCTTGTCTTATTAGTTCTATCTCAGATAATTTTAACGAAATAGATGCTGTTCTCTGTTGACCTTGAGAACCGTATAATTTAACATCTAAATCATTTATAAAAATGTTTAGGTCATCTTTATGAATTCCGTACTTAGTCATTCTAGTTTCTATATCGTGTTGTCTATTTGATTCTAATTTTTTTAATAGCTTATTTTTTGCATCTATAACGGTATCCTCATCAGATAAATTTATCTGATTTTTATAAGTTATCAACAATTCCTCATTGTTACCTGTTAATTTCTTGTGCATTTCATTAGATATTTTAGCTATTTTTTTTATAAAATCTCTTCTCAAAATGTAAATATAGGCACCATAATTAGCCAGGTTCTCATCATACACAGACAATAGATTAGCATCTACCATCTTACTTTTTAAAGTTTTATTTCTCTGAATCAATATTTTATTATAATTAACTAGATAATTATAATATTTAGGCATGATTTGGCTAATTTCTTTGTCAATAAATGATCTTCTCTCTCTAGGACCGTCCTTAACTAACTTAAGGTCCTCTGGAGAAAAAATTACGACATTTAAGTTACCCAGCAATTCTTGAATTTTTTGAATATGAATCTTATTAACTTTTATTCCCTTTTTATTCTTTCCAATTGCAACTTCAATTAAACCTTTTGAAGAGTTTTTTAAATAATTTCCACCGATATATAGGTTTTCACTTCCGAATTTTATGACTTCCTTGTCTTTATTGGTTCTAAATGATTTTCCAAATGATAGCATGTATATAGCTTCTACAATGTTAGTTTTTCCTTGTCCATTTTTTCCAACGAGTAAATTTATGTTTTTCTCAAAATTTAAATGTAAATTATCATAATTTCTAAAATTTATTAGTTGTAAGCTATTTAATCGCATAAGAATACTCTCCTTAGAGTACTAACTTACTTTGTTAGTGTTATTTGATTTCCTTCTACTTCAACAACATCTCCAGGTACTAATTTTTTACCTCTTCTTGTTTCAACTTCACCATTTACTTTTACAACGCCCTCTTGAATAAGGTATTTTGCATGTCCACCTGTTGATGCAATATCAGCAAGTTTTAGAAATTGATCTAATTTTATATATTCTGATTCTATTTTCAATTCAAGCATAACTTACCCTCCTACAATTTTTAATCTAATAACTTATTATATCATAACTAAAAAAAACTCGTACTATTTATTTTTAGACGAGTTTTTTTTATGTATTCCTTTTCTGTAATATATTAACATTTATTAACAGTTGTGGATTATTTAGTGGATTAATTATTAGAAGATA
>CALEBD010000357.1 GCA_937944945.1 uncultured Clostridium sp.
TTCTTTGGTAGATTTAATTCACCATTTTCCTTAAATATAGGTGAATCTTCCCATCTATTCCAACTTAGGTCATATACTTTACCAGGTATTAAATCATAATCAGCACCTTTAGGTTTTGCAATTATCTGTTCTCCTATTTTAATAAATTCGTTCTTTGCCATAATCTGAAAATTTAAGATTTTAATTTGTTGATTAATTCATCAACTTGTTTTTTATTCTTTACTAAATAAAATTTAGTATCTGGTTCATTCAAGCTTAAATAATACTTGAATAGTTTTTCTCTATTTGCCCAAGAATCTGTAGCAAATCCTTTGCATTCTATAACAAAACCACCTCCTACAAAATCTGGTAAATAAGTAATAGCTCTAACTGTAGAGTTATTATATACAAACTTAGGAAGTAAAGTATATCTGTGCTGTTCATATTCAGCTGATATACCTGCTTCCTTTAGTTTCTAATACGTATAAGCTTCTAACTTAGATCGAAATACTATTCCATCTATTTCTTGTTTAGTAGCATTACGCACTTTCTTGTTTAAGACTTGTTTTAGCATAATTAATATAATGTTGTATACTATCACTAGTTATTTTAAACGTTTCAATTCTTTCAGAGAAATTACCGTTTTCATCCGTAAATCCTACTGAATGTAAGAAAGAATAATCTTTATTATGTTTAAAAGCTTTAAACATTTCTTTAATTGAATTTGCTATAAACTTACGTTTTTTATTCCATTCAGTAAATTCTCCATGCAACAACACACTCACTAATTTGATTGGAATTAATAACAACTTTCCAAGTATTAGAGCTAAATCAAAAGGTAATGCTATTACTTTACCTATAGTTTTTAATAGTTTCATTTAACCAATTTTTTATTTCTTCAAAGCTATTTGCTTTAACAGCATCAGATACATCTTTAGCTTTGAATTTTTTGTTAATAAACATTGCTTCTAAGCCTGTTTCTCGGCTTAATTTGCGACTTCTTTTTACTCCAGCAGTATCTCTATCAAATAGTATTATAATACGCTTAAAACGCGTCTTAAGTTGCTCTAATACATCTTTAGGTAGAAATGTACTCTCTGAAGATGGAGAAACTGCTGGATAACCCATTTCATGCAAACACATAACATCTTTCATGGACTTTGTGATAAATAATATATCACCTTTCTGAGGCAACTGCTCATAGCCTTGGATATCATAGTCTGTAAGATTGTTTCTCCACTTAGTATATTTATCTGCTAATGGTCTATATATCTTAAAGTTATTATAGACCTTATATGCATACATTGGATTTTCTCGTTTATAAGTACCCTTTACTATTCCGTTACATAAATAATATTTAATACTATTTACATTGAATTTCTTTAGAGTATTTATAGAAATATTAAACTGTTTCCAGTAATTGATATCTATATCAGTAAATTCTTGACGTACTACACCAATTACTGTTTCAGTTGGCTGTATATATTGCTTAGAGCTAACGAGTTTAGTGTTGTTAGTAATGTTTAATTTATCTACTATATCAGATAGTATATCATTATATTCTGTTTTACCAGTAAATAATGATACAAATTTAATTACATTACCACATTCACCTGTTCCATGATCTTTAAAAAGTAGTTGTTTAGTACGTTTACTATAGTAAATACCAAAGGATGGATTTTTATCCTTCCTAAATGGACTATTGTATATCATACCTACTTTAAATTGACCTATATATTTTGCATATATATCATATTCTGTTACTTTAGAAAGTATCCAATCTAGAGTAATATTATCTGGGAGTTTTGCTCGCTTTCTACTATACATATGCAATCTGTTTTAGTTTGCTACTAGTCGTGGAATCGAACCACGCCTATCCAGAGATAGATTTTTATTTCTGCTGTGCAGGCTCACGCTTCCATAAATTATCTAATATCCTTAAATTGATAGTGCCATATAGGATTGTAACAGATCCTCCTAGTAGTTGAAACTATTCTTCTTTATCAAATAGTTTCGATATTCTTTTTATAGTTCGTTCTGCATCTTCATCAGTTAAAGCTTCACCTGTCTGAATGTAGATATCAGAAGTTGTTTCTTTCTTCATCGGTCTAACTGAATGTCCGTATCCCCAATTCATTTTAAATTTAGCATTCCAGAATTTAAACATCCAGTATCTAAAGAACCAAGGAGATATTGCTGTAAGTATTTGTCCTTTAATTAAAGGATCTTCAAACTTTTTAATTATAACTTCAACTCCAAGAAATCCTATAGGTTCTTCATTAAAATAACCAGGATCTTCATTATCTGCATATGCAGATATTTGTACTCTGTAGCCTTGAGATTCTAGCATATCTATAATTCTCATAGCAGTATATGCACGAACCATAAGAGCTTGAGCTGAACACCAGCAATTCTCACATATAGAAATATGAAGTTTGACGAACTTACCAGTACCTATACCATGTGTAGGTATTCTTTTCTTTAGGCAAGGTAGACCTTCTATGTACCGATCAAAGTTCATATCATCTCCATCAGAATCATCGTATTTATATTTATGTTTACGACCTCCTAGATTTATATCCTTTTCTATTTTCTTTAAATTATCTAAACCTTTGGTATAACTATATTTAGAATCATGTATTTCTGCTATAGATAATCCTCTAAAACAAGGATTATCGCTATTTTCAATATTATTTATTTCAGCAGGATTACCTCCTTCAATATTGTCACATTCTCTGTAAAATTCATCTAATGAATTTATATTAATATTTAAATTCAGTTTTTTCATTACGCTGCTGTTTTAAGTTCCATTGTTGAAGTAGAATTTGAAAAACGGTTACGTATAAATTCAATTGTTGAATCAACACTTTGTTTAGTTTTATTTTCTTCTACTTTTTGAATATATTGTTTTACTATATTCTTTTCAGTATCAGACCAGTTAATAATAAGCATATCTTTCCAGTCTAACATACCTACTTTCTTCATCTTTTCTGCTGCTTGAATCATACGAGTAGATGCAATACGGCGTAATGAATTTATTTTAATGCAATTACGTAGTAAATAAATATAATCTACTACTTCGTGATCAAATTGTGACTCATATTTAACAGAGTAATTTACTTCAATTATTGCTCCAGTAAAACGGTCAATTGTTGAAGCATCTAGTTGGTTATTAGCAACATACTGACGATCTGCTCCATTACCAAAAGTATTTGATGTAGCAATAATGATACATTCAGGATGTCGTAAAACAGTACCTGTAGTAGTTTCTATTTCACCGTTTGCTAATGCTGCATTAATAACCTGTGCTACAGATGGATCGAGTGCAGTCATCTCATCTATAAGGATTATTGACTTCTTAGCATAGAATTCAGCAAACTTAGTTGCTTCACGAGTAGGATATTTATATCCTGTAAATTCTGTTGCAGAAGTACCAATACCACAAGAAATACATAAGTAAGGAATATCTAGTTCTTTAGCTGTATTACGAGCTATAGTTGATTTACCACAACCAGCTGGACCAACCATCCAGATGTTATTCATACCTGCTTTAATTAAACTTTTAAGCTTGTCTTCTGGTTCTAGTGAACTAAATGAGAATTGAATTTTCTTTAATTCTTCTTTTTCCTTTTCTTTTTCCTCTTTCTTTTTAAATTCTTCTTCTAATTTGTTAAGCAATTCTTTGATTTCTGTTTTACTTCCAAATTGTTCTAGTGCTTTTTTCTCTATTTTTTTCTTCTTTTCGAGATCT
>CALEBD010000358.1 GCA_937944945.1 uncultured Clostridium sp.
TTGCTGAAGTTAAGTCTTTTGCGTAAGGAATTACTGCGTATTGTGCGTTGTCGTCTGTTGCATTTTCGTCTATGTATGTATTTGATGATGTAAATCCGATTACTTTTCCGTCTTTTAGTATTTCGTAACCAAGTAGATCATCTTTTTTGCTATTGTTTATTGCCATACTTAGTTTTACACCTGATTTTACTTTTGAGATTGAAAGCTCTAATCCTGTGTCTGTGTTAGTGTAGCCAGATCCAGTGTATCCTATAACTGTGCTATTTAAATACCATAGTTTTTCGTTTGAGTCTGGGTATTTTTTAAGGTTTTGTTTGCACTCGTCTGATAGTGTAAATCCGTATTTTTCGAAGTAGTAAGTTAAGTTTATGCCTAATACTTCTGAAGAATATGTAGCTAGGATATCTTTTTTGTGTTGATAATCTCTTGGGCTTGGTTTTCTCTCTCTGTATAGTGTTTCTAGTTCTGCCCAGTATGTATCTTTTTTAAGTTGTAGCTGCCAGAACATCCCTAGTTGTTGGAAATAGTCAAATTTGTCAAATCCTCTTAGTGATTTTTCTGGTGCTAAGTATTTGTATAAATATGTGTAGTTGACTCTGTCTTGGAAGCCATTTTTTATGTGTGCGTTGTTTGCCCACATGTTGTTTGTTACTTCTGGCCATTCTCTCGCGCTTATGTCCATTTGGTGTCCTGCTTCGTGGACTGTTGTCCATATTACAGAGCCTAGACTTGATAAGTCTGTTCTAAGCATTGATTGTTCGTAGTCTCTTTGGATTCCGACGTGGTCTCCGTATGCATATGCTAATCCATAAGGTTGCATAAGTCTTATTGATGTTCTTACGTTTGTTGAGTCGTTAGTTATATCTGATGGATCGTCTTTTAGTCCTGAGAAATCGAACGCATCTTGAATTTGTCCGTTTAGATTGTTTACACTTTCTAGGATGTCTACGCCTTCTTTTACATATACTTGATATGCTGCTGATGTTGTTCCTGTGTAAAGTATTCTGTTACTTGTAAATTCAAAGATATCTACTGTGTTGTCTGGGTCTTCTTTTAGTTTTTGGTTGTATGCCTTTAATTCTTTTATAAATTGTGCTTTGTCGTCACCTTCTTTGTATGTTGGGAAGGCTTCGCCTCCTTCTATTGTAACGACTGGGGCTGCGCCCTGTTGCTCTTTTGTATATCTATTTATTAAATATAAGGCTCCGCCTTTTACGGTTTTATTTTCCCAAGAAGTGCTGTATATCTCAGGAACAGTAAGCACGTTTTTCCCTTTTTGTAGTTGATATTCTCTTATCCAGTTTGCATAATGTGCCTCGTGTTGAGTGAATGCCACTCTTGGAAGTGGTGCATTGTCATCCGCTTCAACATAAATTGTTATTTTTTCGCCTGGCTTCGCCACTATACCTGTTGATTGTAAATCTGTACCGAAAGAAACCATGCGTAAGTTCTCTCTGGCTTTCGCCTTTGTGTCGCCGTTTTGAGTTAAAGTTATAGTTTTTTTAGTTATTGTTGATTCAGTTGATTCAGTAGATTCTTCTTGAGAATCTTGTGATGTTTCTTTAGACTCTTCTGTCTGAGATTTCTCTTGTTCTTGAGACTTTTCTTCCTCTTGTGAAGTTTCTAAGTTTTGTGCTGTTTTAGATTCTTCGTTATTATCTGCTGAATTTTCTTGTGTTGATATTTTTTCCTCGTTTTTTGTTAATTCATGTGCTAAGACTGCTGTTGTATTAGCTGAAAAGCTTGAAATAACCGATACTAAAGTTAGTATTGCTACTTTTTTCTTAAACATACCCTACTCCTAGTTTATTTTTTTGAATAAAGAGGGACTATCTCCAAAATATTTTGTGATAGTCTCCTTTAGTTTTTAGTTTTTAAATTTTAGTTTTTAAATTCTAATCTTTATTGTTGATGACTTTTATTTACTTAAGTTTGATATCTTTATTCACGTTTAGATATCATTTTTATAATATTAGACTTCTCTATTATTTAGGATAAACATTAATTAATCAATTAGTTTATCTATTGTCAAGCATAAACATAAATTGTGATACGTAGTTATCGTAAGTATCTTCGTATACTAGTGTTATTGTATAAAGATATTTATCGAAAGTTGTTGTATCTAGTGTAACTACGCCATTTTTTGTGTATTGTGCTGCGTCTAATGTTACTATTTCATGTGTTTTGTTGTGTTTTACTATTATAGTTTTTGGAGATAGTTTTACTCCTTGTCTATTTATAACGTCTAGGTTTATTGTCGCTTTGTTATCTACTGGATAGATACGTCCTGACACTAAGCCACCTAGAGGGCTTGCTTGTAAGTTTGTTAATTTTTTAAGATTTTTTAGTGGCGATAAGTCTCTTATTTCATTGTATTCTATGTTTAATGATTCTAAGTTTATCGCGTGTTGTAATCCTTCTAAACTTGTTACTTCTGACAATTTAAGTGATGTAAGTTTTCTCATATCACCTATTGTTACATTGCCTGAAATGTTAAGTGTTTTTTGGATTGCTTTTTTAAGATATTCATCTCTTATTTGTACTACTTCGTTTAAGTTTACTCTTACTAATGAATCTATTGTGCTTGTTAGGTTTTCTATAGCTGCTTCGATTATTTCTTGGTCTTTAGAAGTCATAGCTTCTTCACCAGCTTCTATAGCTTGTTCTAATCTTTCCATAGATTCTTGTGTGTAGTTGTTTAAGTCTAATTCTTTAGCTTGTTCTAGAATTTTTTCTAGTTCTGTTGTATCAAATTTAGGTATCTTTTTGAATTTAGCATCAGCCCAGTCAGCATGGTCTGCATTCATTCCGTTTGGCCCATTTTCTACTACTAATTTAACTTCTTTAGAATTTCTAACATCTACTACTATGTGTTGTTTTGGTGAATCAGTTTTCATTAAATCTGTTTCAGCTTTTAATTTTCCATCTACGTATACTTTGAATTTAACGCGTGGTGCAGGTCTTCCTGCTACGTATTGGTCCATTCCAACCCATGTGTCGAATATGTCGTATTCTGTTGAATCATAAACTATTTCTGAGTGAGCATGAGTTCCTATACCTTTTTCAAATGTTTCTACTTCGCCATTTTTGTTTAAAAGTTTTATAGCGTCTCCGTTTAGTGATCTATCTTTTCTTATAGTTCCCCAACCTATTGTTGCAGATTTCCAATCTAAATCAGATATATAAGTATCTTCATTTGTTGTTATTATTATTTTTCTTTCTACTTCAGTAGTTAATCCTAATGTATTTGTTACTGAATATTTTACTGTGTATTCTCCTATTTTAGATGATGAGAATCCTCCATCTTCTACTACTACGCTTGAAGTTATTTTTCCGTCTTTTTGGTCAGTCGCCTCAACATCTGCCATTAAGTCAAACTCAGCGTCTTTGTCTACTGCTGTTAATTTCTCAACGTTTATAGTTGGATATTTAGCTTTTATTATTTTTTCAGCATTGTCTAATTCAACTTTGAATATGTCGTATGCTGGGTGGTCTTTTACTTCTTTTCTTAAAGCATCTAGTTTTTCTAATGTGTTGTAACTTTCTGCTACGTCTGTTTTTGTTTCGTCTGTAAATAAGCTTTCTATTTTGTCAGATAATTTATCTTCTTTGTAGAATGCTACTTCACATAAACTTGCCCATCCTTCGCGAGCTTCAACAAATTTGAATTTTACTCTTCTTGCACTTACGTTGCTCATTTTAAATTCTACAAAGTCGTTAGTAGAACCTGTTGTGTATGAACCACTTCCTGCTAAGTAGAAGTCATCTCCTGACTCACTTGTAGATACATATATTTCAAATTTTGATGCGAAACCTTTGTTGTATGCATCACGTCTTGCACCATAAGCCATTCTGCTTATTTCTTGTACTTTACCTAAGTCGAATATTACTTCGTTTTTAAATGTAGAACTGTTTGGTGTATTTGTCTCCCAGTGAGTGTTTATGTTGCCATCTAGTGCATTTTGTATTTTACTGCTTCCGTAGTGTCCTGCATTATTTTTTATAGATACTACAGGTAATTTAAATGCGTCGTTATATGCTTGTAAATTGCTGAATTTACCATATCTAGATCTCTTTGTTTTATAATCTTCTGATACTGTTACGTATCCTGTTGTTCTTGTAACGTTGTTGTTTGAATCTGTTACTTCATATACAACTTCATATCTACCTACTTTGTTTTCTACAAAGTTGTTTGAGATTATTTGTATTTGTGATGTTAAATCTCCGTCTTCTTGGTCGTGAGCTTTAACGTCTTTTCTTGGGTCTAATGTGTCGCCAAGTTTTAAGAATTTCTCTTGTGCAGTTATTCTCGGTTTTCCGTTGTTTGTTGTTAATTTTGGATTAACTATTATGCAGTGGTCGCATGTATTTCCGTTTCCACCGTCATAAACTTGTATTTCTAATTTTTTAACTCCGCTTATAGGTATATTTACATCTATCATGTTGTCATAATAGCCCATAACACTTGTAGTCGCTACAGTTTTACCGTCTGCAACTATTTTAAATGTTACGCTTGATTTGTCGTTTTCTTGGATTGAAGTATCAATACCAATTAAAGCCTCAAATCTGTCGTAGTTTTTGTCTGATAAATCGTAAACTATTTTACCATTTGCATGTATACCAAAACCTTTTTCAAATTTTTTGATATCTCCGTTTATTCTACCAGATATGTTAGAGTTTCTTCTTGGACTTCCCCAAGCTGTTGAAGTAGATTCCCAGTTAAAGTCTGATAAATAGTCATAATCACTTACAACTTCTACTTTAACTACTCTTGTTGTAGTTTGTCCGTTGTCGTTTAATGTGTATGTAACTGTGTAGTTACCATGAGTTTTAGTATCTACATTACTTTTAACTTTTATATTTGATGTTATTTCTTCTCCTAAATGGGTATAACCTTTAACATAGTCCATTGGATTAAATTTATCATTTAATTTTAATACTAATGAACTTTGTTGTACACTTATGCTTGGACTTAATGTACTTACTCCAACGTTATCTCCTGTTGTTAAGTCTAAAGCATAAGGAACAACTTCATAACTTACATCTGAGTCTGTGTTTGTTTCAGTAGAGTCTGTGTAACTGTTTGATGTTGTAAATGCGATTACTTTTCCATCTTTGATTATTTCATATCCAAGTAAGTCATTTTTAACATCTTTGTCTATGTTCATAGTTAATTTTACGCCTTTTGAAGATTTAGACACAGATACTTCTAATCCTGTATCTTTACCTTTGAAACCTTCTCCGTCGTAGCTTAATGCGTCTCCATTTAAGTACCAGATTTTTTCACAATCATTTGGGAATTTCTCTTTTAATTGTTTTTTACAACTATCTGATAATGTAAATCCATATTTTTCAAAATAGTTTGTCAAATTCATATTTAGGACTTCTGAAGAATAAAGTGCTAATGTGTCTCTTTTTTGTTGTTCACCATTAACGCTTGGTTTATTTTTTCTATAAAGTGAGTCTAACTCTGCCCAATATGTATCTTTTTTAAGTTGTAATTGCCAGAACATCCCTAATTGTATAGTTCCATCAAGATTGTTAAAGTTTACTGATGAATCGTCTGGAGCTAATAAATTGTGTATTTTGCTGTATGCTGCTCTATCTCCTGTACCATCGTTAATATAAGCGTTGTTTGAGTACATGTTGTTTGTGATTTCGCCCCATTCTCTAGTCGCTATGTCTAATTGGTGCCCAACTTCATGCAACATACCCCAAAGTATGCTGTTTATGCTGTCTTGGTCAGTTCTTAATACTATTTCTTGTATGTGTCTTTGTAAACCTATATGGTCTGATGCTGCATATGCTGCCCCATAAGGTTGCATAAGTCTTATTGATGTTCTTACGTTTGTTGAGTCGTTAGTTGGGTCAGATGGATCATCTTTTAATCCAGAAAGCTCAAACGCATCTTGGATTCTTGTGTTCCATACTTGAACACTTTCCTCAACATCAACACCTTCATTTACATATACTTGGTATGCTGCTTTTGCAGTACCTGTATACATAAATCTTGTTGTATTAAATTCATATACGTCTACTGTATTTGCTGGGTCTTTGTCTAATTTAGCTTTGTATGCTTTTAATTTTTCTAAGAACTCAGCTTTGTCATCACCAGAGTTATATAATGGGAATTCTTCTCCACCTTCTATACGAACTACTGGAGCTTTCCCTTGTTGCTGTGGTGTATATCTATTCATTAAATAAACAGGTCCACCTTTTATAGATTTTTGACTCCATGAATCGTTATAAATCTCAGGTACTGTTATAACGTTAAGACCTTTCTTTAATTGGTACTCTTGTTTCCAATGTCCAAAACGACCTTCTTGTTGAGAAAATACGATTTGTGGAAGTGGTGCACCGTCTTCTGCCTCTACAAATACTTTAAATACTTGTCCTGGTCTTCCTACTATACCTGTAGATTGTAAGTCTGTCCCATATCTAGACATACCTAATTGGTTTCTTGCTTTTTCATGAGTATTCCCATACTGTGTAAGCGTGAATGTTCTATCAGAAAAATCCTTTTCTTCCTTTAAAAGCTCTTTTGCTATTTCAATATTGCTAACTAATTGATGTTTTAAAGGATGTTTGTTTACTTTTTCTTCTAAAGCATTTATCGCCTCTTCGCTGTTATATTCATCTTTTAGTTTTACCATTGTACCATCTGTAAAAAGATTATCTACAGTGTTTTTTAATTCATCATGTTTGTATAACCAGAAAACAGATGATGCTGCTTGATTTAAGTTACCTTTTTTGTATACAAACTTAAATCTTTTTAATTCAGTTGGTTTAAATGTTATCTCTTTTATGTCGTGGCATGCGGCTTGCTCTCCGACTGCTATTAATTTAAAGTCGTCACCATCATCAGTATTTGATGCATAGATTTCAAATTCTTCTGCATATCCTTTTTGCCAATATGGTGTACCACCGTAAATCATTGTGTCTATTTTCATAGACTCTTTTAATGTTACAACTATCTCATTTGTGAAAGTATCGCTGTTTAATCTTCTAGAAGACCAGCATGTTTGCGTATCGTCGTCAAACGCTTTCATAAGATTTTCAGTTGAAGAACCATCATTACTTCTAACACTTGCAATCTCAGAATTATCAACCTTGAATGCCTTGTTATAAGCCTCTTCAAATTTCCCATCAGTCTTAGCAAATTTTTTAATTCCTGCTTTTAGGCTATTTGTAACGTTTCTCGATACATTTTGTTTTGACTCTTTTTCAGTGTCATTTTCATTTGTGCCATTTGATTGACTTGTTTGAATAATTTTACTTGATGTGTTTGTTACTTCATCTTTGTTAGTTAATTCATGTGCTAAAACACTAGTTGTGCTAGCAGACAAGTTCGTGACCATTGCCACAAGAGTTATGATAGCTGCGATTTTTTTTGTGTTCATATCTCTCCTCCTATTTAATTTTCAAAGATGCATTATTTTTCCAGTTGTATTTTTATTATCAAGATAACAAATAATACTAATAACTCTTTTTAATACACT
>CALEBD010000359.1 GCA_937944945.1 uncultured Clostridium sp.
GTTTTGCTTACTATAGGAGCAGTATTACGAACTTGAGTTCTTAATAAATTATTATGACTTGAACTATCTAGATTTACACTTCCCTCATATGCACCAATATATTTCTTTTCTACTTTAGTATAACCAGGAAGATTGTATTCACTCATACGAATTTCAACTGTATTATCTGGAGTAGCTATAAGTAATCTATAATGTTCTGGAATTTCTACAAAAGCTTCTACACCAACCCCACTACTATCTTGAGATGAGGTAGTACCGTCTTCCCACTTAGTCCAGTCGTTTGCTTTTAAGTATTTCTTAGTATTATCCGTATTGCTGATAGTACACCCTCTCATCTTACTCTGGATAGGAAGTGTTTTATGCATTTCCATATTACCAGTACGTACACCATCAGGACTAGAACTATTAGCTAAGTCAAACTTAACACCATACCACAGTTCGTTTTCATTTCTACTAAGCTTACCAATCTCTTCATCAAGAGTAACTGCAGCACTTATAGCACTAGGACTATCTGCTAAGTAATTAGTACTTGATAAGTCAGGCATTTCATTAGCTTCAGTTAAACCTACCTTGTCATTTACTTTAAGTATAGTACTTCTAAGCTCTGTAATATCTTGATTTAAAGCTGTCTCTAAACTGTCAATATTACCTTGAAGTTCTGTATCCTTAGCTTTTAATCCGTTTACAGCTGCTTCTCTAGCAATCTTTTCATCATTAATAGCATCGGGAAGAGTTTCGTTGATAGCTATCTTCTCAGCACCAGTCATTAAACCAGCGACAGTATTAGTAGCAGGAGTAATAGTAATATCAGCTAAAGTAGACTATACATATTTACCTCCACTCTTTTCTACTCCAGTAAGACTGATAGTAATGTTATTAACATCTGTCTGATCTAACTGGAATGTACTTAATAAATTATCTGGCATAGAACCAACTACATTCTCCATAGCTTTACCCTTACCGCCATCATAAGCAGTACCAGTAATATCACCAATGATAATAGCATTAGAATCAATGTGTACCCATTGTGAACCAGACCATCTAAATTGATAGCTTACTTCACCAGGAGTTATATTAACATAGATTTTATCTCTTTCACCTACTATAGGAGTTTCATGTTCAGCATCTGCATATAACTGTATATTCTAAAGTACTCCAGTAGGAGATACAGTATAAGTAGCATATGCATCCATCACATCATCAACATATGAAGGCAATTGACTAGCAGGTACTTTACCATTGCCATCAAGTTCAGCAAGACCATTAGGTTGACCTTTTAATGCTTTGAAGTCTTGTAAGTCTTCATTCACATCATCAATCTTAGTATCCAGTCTATCTACTTGAGCTTTTACAGCAGCATCACCTTTATTAATAGCATCTACTATACTACTACCTTTAAAGTAGTTATTGCTACTATTGTCAGGCAAAGATATAATGTCACTATTCTTATCATAGTTTAAACCAACAGATTGGACAATCTCTTTAATGTGAGTCCATTGGTCTACATTAGCATCTCTATTCAGTGGTATCCATTTCTTAAGATCAGGACTATATGACTTAATAACATTACCAGTACTGTCTGTTGCTAAGTCAATCCAGTAAGAAACCTCTTTAGGATTTGGAGCATACTTAGATGCTATGAAATTAGGATTTTCTTGTTTAACCATATTTGCAAATATTTAATAATTAAATAATCTCCTGTTCTGGAGTATTGTATTCTTTCTATCTCGTATATTCATCATTGAAATATACAATATTGTTTTCATTATGTTATTGGATTTAATGCTACAACTTGACCAGCTTCAGTCTTATCAAAGTAATTAACTACAGCAAACTCTTCGTCTGCCGCACTACCATCCCTACTGGTTACATAACTTCTAATAAATTGCTAACCTCTCTTTTCACTATTACCTGCTACGTATCCATATACAAATGCGGTACTTATACTATCGTTGTATATAGTTCCATTCTCATTCATAGCAATTACTTTAATAATTCCTTCTTCAGTCATAGTGTTAGTATTAATACATTTAGAACTAGCCTACGGAATTATAACCCCATTTATGTTTGTTTGCTAGTTCCATACTTTATACTACTTATCATCTACTGTAATATAGCCATTAACAGAAGGTACTAAATGACCTTTATACTAAAGATCTCTTTGTATAATTAGATTAGGCATACCTTCTACACTATCGTCTACTTGGTTAATCTTATACCATCTACCATTGTAATTAACGGCTTCTCCAACCCATATTTTATTAGGCATACCTTCTTCATACACCCAACCATCTTTATCAGCGAATACAAATGATTGAGTAGGTACTCCCATATCGGCGCCACTCATCTGATATGCTTTTACTATTACTCCTCCTTTGTAGGCAGTACATTCAACAGTTACAATACCGTCTTCTTTTGTACCATACCAGTTTCCTCTAAGCTATACAATTAACTATTCTGGCATAGTTAAACTAGGGTCATTAGTATATACATCTTGAACTGATTTAATGTCTATCATTACACATTCTGCTCCAGATTGAGTATTATCACCTAGTTCTCTTTTGTAGGGGAACTGCTCGTCCCCCTGCTATACCTAACTCTAACATTACTCACTCTCCTCATCAATAATATTATACGTCATACCAGCTACTTTAGTAAGCTGATTATATTCAGCTTCAGTACCAGTCCATATAGGTAATGATATCTTACCATTATTAGCACTAGGTAACGCTAAAACAACGCCAGTACCTTTGTTCATTGCCTGTTGTACTGGATCTAATACAGATATCTTATTCTCACGAATCAGTTTATTTATTAACTGAGTAATGTACTCTTCATCAAGCAGCTCACCAACATTACCAAGATTATTTTCAATACTAGTAATCTTATTGTTAATGCTAGTTATGTTCTGCTCAATATCATTTATACTAGATTCAAGATTAGTAATTCTATTATTAACAGTTTTATAGGAGCTTTATAGTTCTAATCCTTTTCAGCTACAACCATGTATTCACTACCTTCAAGATTGCGCTTAGGATCTAGCTCCAATATCTTTATGCCATCACATTTATTCATAACTATTACTCTTTAAAGAACCCACTAGGAGCACTTACTTTATTAAATACAACACTATCAGTAGTAGCTAATGACAATTGAGCTCTAGTAACTACATGAGGATTATCTCTTCTAGCAGCATGAGTATCAATAGCATTCTATGCATTAGTAATTAACTGTTTAAGCTCATTAATTTGGGATTGCAGATTATTATCTGCATTAGTTCTATTAGTAATCTCTTGGTTAATTAACTCAGTAAGATCAGTAATTTTACCATCTACGTAGGTCTTAAGTTCATTCTTAGCTTTAGTGATTTCACTATTTATATAGCTTCTTAAATCACTAATCTATTGGTCAATCTTACTATCTAACTCTTGTATATTCTAAGTTAATTCAGTAATTTTCTGTTGAATAGAACTTAAATCTCCGCCTATTACTTCAGTTATATCTTGACGTATTTCTTCAATACTAGAATTGATGTTAGTAATATCTTGGTTTATATCATCAATGTTGTTATTGATATCTGTAATATCCTACTTGATATTATTAATATCACCTTTGATATTATTAATCTCATTTCTAATATTGTTAATCTGAGTAGTTAACTCTTCTACTTTCTAATTAATATACTACCACAGTTTATTAACTTCTTCTTTCAGTTCATCTTTAAACTCAGCTAATTCATTTCTGATTTCAGTTATAGAATCATTAATAAACTGTTCTATCTAATCAAGAGCATTATTAATATAATCAATGATAGCATCTACTTGTTTATCATTCAGATCAAGCATCTCCCATGTATTAGTATCATTACGATAATATCTAATACAACCACCATAGTAGTTAGAAGTAACGTCAATCCAATAATCTACCTCTAAAGGATTGGGTTGTACATCTGATGCTCTAAATCTAACTATCTCTCTCTGTAACATATATTATGCTTTAAATGTTGTTATTTTATCTTCTGTGCCATCATCATATACATCGATATGAACCCATGATACACCATCCTCCAAACGTATTTTACACGGTAATAACAAAGGTTTAGCCTTTATTATCTCTCTTATTTCTTCTGCAGTCTTATCATCACAAGTAAAGTCAATAGCATTACCTGTTATATGTGCAGACACGTATACTCCTTTCTTACTCTTTACTAAAGGGCATAGATTGCAACGCATACCTCTTTGATGCATATTACCAATATTAATATGCATTGGCATACGTAAGATATCAGTACGTAGACACAGTAGTACATGTAGTAGCTATGTACTTAAGAACATCCATGATTGTTCTCCAAATTTACCATATATGTGATTACATACTAATTCCTTTACATCAAAGTAAGGTTTAAGCTGTTTAATTATTTCTTCTCTAGGCATCATTGTTATTTGCAATTAGAGCCTCACCAACTAGATTGGCTGCTACGTTCATACCAAATTGTTTAGTATCGTTATCTATCTCACTTACCTTCACGTTGATTTGAAGGAGCAGAAGATATATCTGCTCCAACAATTCTCTATCTGTCATATGTGCTAAGTATGGATTCATTAAATAGTAATGGTTTGTTCTCCAGTTTCTAACTAGAAGCTTTCGACTAACTTATAACGATCATTCTCTCGTACATATATATTAGCTAATTCTCCAGCATAAATGGTTCCTCTATTTATAGTTAACCCAGTAGAAGTTTTCCATGTAACTGTATTGGGTACCGTAAAACTTAAATATACATTTGGACCTTCAACAGGAGTAATACCAGCTGGAAATAGAAATGCAGTATCATATCTTAAACTTGTGATAGTTAATTTATTAACTACTTCCTCTGCTTTCCCATCTTGAATAACATTTACAAATGCTTGAGCTCCACTCTCTGCTTGAGTTAAAGTAATCTTAGCAGTTCTCTAGGCAGTTGTTGAGTTCTATGCTACATATATATATATGGTATTGGTTGTAGTTCTCACAGCAGCAACCCAAGAATTATTCGACGAGAATTCATAATCTAGAGATTCTGTAGTTTCACTACCGTCGCTTTTAAGTACAGTCTTATAAGATTGCACTGTAAGAGTCTCATTAGTTTCTGCTGCAGTTACACTTAAATTCGTTGGAGTTACGTTAAACGTATATGTAGGAGTATAACCGCTTTGATTAATATAAATATAACATTCTAATCCAGATTCAGCTTGAGTCAATGTAAGAGTACCAGATCTAGATGAACTACTAGTATTATGTTGAACAGTATAACTGGTTCCACTTACAGTTAACCAACTCGGAGAGTCAGAAGACATAGTATATTCAGCAAATTTTTCTCCGTTCTTTCTACCCTTTACAGACGCTCCTCCAGAGAACCCTGTAGTCTTAGCTGGAACATCATATGTTATAGATTGTCTCCAATAAGCATCTTCATTCGGTTCTGAAGATTTCCTTATTTGCCATGAATACGTATCTGCAGCTTTAGCATCTTGACTAACATTAACAGTAAGTGTCTTACCAGAACCACTCTGAGTTAATACTACTTTACCACTTCTTGTAGAACCAGTATTATCAGATGCACTGATAGTAACTTTACTACTAGTAGTAGAAGTAGTTATCCAACTAGGTTTACTAGACACACTCCAAGATTGACTACTACCATTCTTAGTAGATATTACAGGTATATTGACAGCAGTTCCATTAGTAGAGAAATCCCACGGGAAGCTTGCACTAGTATCTGAAGTACTACCACCTTCCCAAGTAAATACATACGTATCTGCAGGTGGAGTATACCCTGTTTGGGTTAATTCGGCATAGTCTCGTTTACCAGATTCATCCTAATCAAAATATACTTTAGCAGTTCTACCAACAGTACTAGTAGTTGATTGTATAGTAAACGTAGAAGTACTCTTGTTGAATGAAGCCCATGAAGGTAATGTACTGCTATCAATACTATAACTAACATCTCTATACCAACTGCCATTAAGAGTCTCATAAGAGGTAATAGTAACTGTACCACTACCTCCACCAGAACCTACACTGACTTGATGTGGATTAACTGAGAATACATAATCCCATACATCTGGAGATTCACCAGCAGCTTGAGTAACAGTACAAGTAGCAGATTTACCACTATAAGTTGCAGTAATAGTTGCGGTTCTACTGGATGTAGATGTATTCTCTCCTAATGTTAAAGTACTAGGTGAAGCCGTACTACTAAGACTACCTAAGTTAGTAGACAATGTAGGATTACCTGTTTCTTCAGTAACATCACCACTCTCCCAATATATAGTTCTCTTAGCACTAGCTGTAATAGTAGAAGTACCTCCACTACTAGATACACTAGTAGGATTAGCTGATACAGTTATTACCCATTCACCATATGAACTAACATCATCTCCACTTTGTGACAAACTAATAGTAGCAGTTTTATTAGACTCATTCTGAGTTATAGTAACTGTACCTGTTCTATTTGAAGTAATTTCATTAGCAGAAGCACTTACTGTAGTTCCACTTAAAGAGAATCCAGTACCAGATATAGTAGTAGACTTTAATGATACACTAGTATCACCACTCTATTCTACTCCATCTAATACTTTTCTTTTATAAGAACTAACAGTAAAAGTCTTACTACCACCACCAGCTCCAAATGACATACTAGTAGGTGATACTGTTAAGTAGTAATTCCAAGTCTCTACCTTCTTACGTATATCATCTATCTTTACACATTCATTAGCTCCATAAGTAGAAGCATTATCAATAACGATTAATGAATTAATAGCTAAAATCTAGGTCTTAGTAGGGCATTCTGTCCCACTCTTACCTAGACTAAGCTTACTTAATATCATAGAATATGTTGCTATTTCATTACTCATGTTGCTTATTCTTTAAAGTTTCTATTTCAGCTTTAAGCTTTTCAATCTCATCCTTAAGCATCTTAACTCCTTCAATAGCTAATACACCTAACATTTCATACTCTACCTTCTTAACCTTAACATACTCTTTACCATCCCTAGTGAATGATTCAAACTGTTCAGGATTATTTACTTCAGATTTAGAAGTAATGCTTTCATCTACTATATCTTTAAAACCTAATTCCTCTAAATCCTATGCTACAGTACCTATTTGTTTCTAATCATTCATTATAAATGATACAGTAGGTATAGAACATATCTAGACTAGAGTATAGTCTAAAGGTTTAATATCTGATTTTAAACGAGCATCAGATTCTTTGAAGAAACCACCAGATGCAGATATTTTATCAGTAGATAGTATATTACCATATACGTGTAGTTTAGCAGATGGTTCAGCATTACCTCCAATCATTACTGCTCCACCATTACCACACATTATGATATTTTTGGTTCCGTCCATATTTCTATGATTTAAATATAGACTACCATTATACGAATTTATTTCATTTGTATGTTCTATATTTATACTACCTGCAGCCTTAATAATATCATCTCCAGCATATATAGCCTATTTAGGAGTTATAGTTACTTCTCTAGTTACTCCAGAAGTAGGCATAGCAGCATTGGTTATACTTTGAACTAGATTATCTTTTGAAGCCCTGGTATACGCATGAACATGGAATGTCTAACATGTTCTTGTCTATTTAAACCACAAATGAACATACCCTTGATGTATAAATGCTTTTATATCACCGAAGCTAGTTCCGTTGTTGACTCCAGTAGGTTGTAAAATCTCATTATTGTTGTCATAGTTATAAAACTATATTACTGTATCAAATGGAGGTTTACTATCATAAGAATTACCAAAAATTCTTACTGTTACCATTGTGTTACTATTAGATGGTATTCTTAGTTTTACTAAACAACCCTTATCGTAATTATATGCAGTATATGGGGAGTATCTTTTATCTAACTCATTAGCATAATTACCTTTATGGAGTAATTTATAATGAGTACCTCCATAATAGAAAGTTGCTCCTTCATCTAAACTATCTACTCTACCTAATGATATACATGGATGAGTTGTCAGTTTATCATTGTATAAATATGCTCCTAATGAATTTGTATACCCTACTTCTGCAGTTTGCGCTCCACTATTAATAAACTAAACATAACTAGAAACATCAGTTCCATGCAAAGTTAAAGGAGCTACTGATGAAGTTTGATTTATCGTCAATGCTCCAGTCATAGTATCCCCAGCTTTTTTTACAAAAGCAGATGGACTAATACCACCAACTGTGTCAGCATTGCCAGCATTAGCTGGCTTACCAACGCTTACAGTCTATGCACTACCTCCAGATGGAGTTACTGTGAAATTACCAGCAGAACCATTAGCAAATGTATAAGTAGTATTAGTATTCTATGCAGGTATACCTAATGCAGTTATATCAGCTTTAGTTACAGCAGTAACACTAGCTACATGACTAGTAGAATCAGTAGAGAACTTATAGAATCCAGATGCTTTGCTAGGTGCAGAACCAGCAGGATGTACATAGTTATTATATGTAGCTCCTTTAGTTAAAGTAAGAGTATCGCCACTAATAGATGCAGTAGTAACAGCATTACCAGAACCAGCTACAGTTACTTTACCAACCTTCTTAGCTAATTCTGTATTCATAGTAGACTACAGATTATTGATGTTAGTCTGTAACTAATTATCACCATCCTTTCTAGCTTGAATCTCTACATTCAAATCGTTAGTAATCTCGGATGAACTGCTCTCGATAAGCTCTTCTAATCTATCTACTTCAGTAGTTACTCTATTATCTAGATTAGTAATTCTATTAGGTATATTGACGTCTAAGTTCTATTTATCAGTAGCAGTCATTACACCAGCTGCAGATTGTGTAGCAGCAGGTATAGTCTATGACTTAGTAATAGGATTCGCATATGAATTACTAGCTGCAGATAAATCAGATTGCTT
>CALEBD010000360.1 GCA_937944945.1 uncultured Clostridium sp.
AAAAAATTAGTAGGATATGCAGGTGGATTAGATTTAAAGGAAAGGCTTTTAGATCTAGAAGGTATATCAGTACAAAAAAATAAAGTTAATAAGTAAAAGAAATCAAATTTTAATAAAAATATTAAATTAAATAAGATATATATAAATAGTAGAGGAGGATATCAATGGATTGTTGTAAAATTAACAAAAATCTATTGAAATTAAATTTATGTTAAATATAGGATGTCATTTATCAGTCTCAAAAGGATTTGAAAATATGGGAAAAGAAGCCCTAACAATAGATGCAAATACGTTTCAATTTTTTACAAGAAATCCAAGAGGAGGAAAAGCAAAACAATTAGATCAAAATGATATAAATAAATTTTTAAATTTAGCAAAAGAAAATAATTTTGTTCAATTATTAGCACATGCGCCATATACTTTAAATGCTTGTGCAGCGGATGAAAGTAAAAGGGAGTTTGCAGTAAATACATTTATAGATGATTTAAAAAGATTAGAACTAACTCCAAACAACTTATATAATTTCCACCCAGGAAGTCATGTTAAACAAGGAGCAGATGTAGGTATAAAATATATAACAGATATGTTAAATCAAGCACTTACAAAAGAACAAACAACAACAGTTCTTCTTGAAACTATGTCAGGAAAAGGAACGGAAGTAGGGCGTAATTTTGAAGAATTAAAAGCTATAATAGATGGAGTAGAATTAGATGAAAAACTAGGTGTATGCTTGGATACATGCCATGTATTTGATGCAGGATATGATATAGTAAATGACTTAGATGGAGTACTAGAAAGATTTGATAATCTTATAGGATTAGATAGATTAAAAGCAATACATCTAAATGATAGTTTAAATTCTTGTGGTAGTCATAAAGATAGACATGCTAGAATTGGTGAAGGTCAAATTGGGCTTGATGCTATAGTTAGAATTATAAATCACGATGCATTAAAACATCTACCATTTTTATTAGAAACACCTAATGAACTAGATGGATATGCTAGAGAAATAGAACTTCTAAAAAGTAAGTATAATGGATAAAAAAACACTATAACGGTTGACTTTGTATACTAAAAACTATTAAAAATATATTTATCAAAAAAAGTGGCGTTAAAAAAATATCAAATGTTGTGTCATGCAAATTGATGTGATACTATTTAAGTATAAATGGTAAATATTACATGTGAGATGTTGGGAGCGATATTAAAAAAGGCAGACCTGTCTTTACTTAGTATTGCTCTTTTTATTGACATATGAATTTAGGGGGTATTTTAGTAATACTAATTAGTATCTAAATTAAGAAATAAGTAGTATACAGAGGGAGTTTTAAATGGATATTAGATTTTATAATGAAATAGAAAGCAATCCAATAATAGCAGCAGTAAAAGATATGGATGGATTACATAAGGCTGTAAAAATAGATTCAATAAGAATCATATTTATTTTATTTGGTGACGTCTGTAATATAGCACAAATAGTAGACGAAATTAAAGAAAATAATAAAGTTGCAATGGTACATATTGATTTAATTGTGGGGTTAAGTGCAAAAGATATATCTGTTGATTTTATAAAGAAAAACACTAAAGCAGATGGAATAATAACTACGAAGCCTAATTTAATTAAAAGGGCAAAAGAATTATCATTATACACAGTTTTAAGATTTTTCTTAATCGATTCTATGGCTTTGGAAAACGTTTTTAAATCGCAAAACAACGTAAATCCAGATATAATAGAAATTTTGCCAGGAGTAATGCCAAAAATAATAAAAAGAATTTCAAAACAAATAAAATGTCCACTTATTGCTGGGGGATTAATCACAGACAAAGAAGATATAATGGATGCACTTTCATCAGGAGCTGTATGTGTATCTTCAACAAATCAGGACACTTGGAAAATGTAGTAGAATATCAAAGAGGCACAAAGGTATGAGGACAGACATTAATTTAGGGATATTATATATGACTATTTAAGTACAACTAGTCTATATAATTATATATATTTTTATTTATATTCAAATATATTCAAAATCAATAGTGCAAATACCTTTATTTTACTCAATAGTTTCAATTATACTTATTAAATTATTGGCAAAATTTATTTATTTTAAACATACTATAATTTGTTTTAACAATTCTTTTAAATATGTTGTAAACTTCACTGTAATTTCATTTGTAATGTCAGCTAAAAAATACTATAATTTACATAGGATTATTTTTAGAAATATATTACCTAAATGGTATAGAAAGGGATTATTTTAAATGGAACAAATAAGACAAACTAAACAAAGAAGGAGTTTTTTAGAATTTGCAAAAGACAAAAATATTGAAATATCAGTTCAAAGATACTTAATAGATGCGCTTAGTTTTATGGCCTCTGGTTTATTTGCATCTTTATTAATAGGCACAATATTTAATACTCTAGGTCAAAATCTTCATATATCATTATTTACTGATGTTATTAACCCTCTTGCAAAACAAGTTACAGGACCTGCTATAGCTGTAGCAATTGCATATGGGCTTCAATCACCACCACTAGTAATGTTTTCTTGTGCATTGGTCGGAGCTTGTGGTAATGAGTTAGGTGGACCTGTAGGTGCATTTGTTGCAACTATTTTTGCCTGCGAATTTGGTAAATTAGTTTCAAAAGAAACAAAAATAGATATATTAGTTACACCTGCTGTAACTATATTAATAGGTGTGTTAATTGCTGAAGCCGTTGGACCTGCTGTTTCTGCATTTATGACGGGATTTGGTAATGTTATAATGAGTGCTACTGAAATGCAACCTCTTTTAATGGGCGTGATTGTCGCAGTATTAGTAGGTATAGCTCTAACACTTCCAATAAGTAGTGCTGCTATATGTATGATGCTTGGACTTAGTGGACTTGCTGGAGGTGCCGCTACTGTCGGTTGCTGTTGCCAAATGGTTGGATTTGCTGTTATGAGTTATAGAGAAAATGGAGTCGGTGGTTTATTTGCTCAAGGCTTGGGGACATCTATGTTACAAATGTCTAATATAATAAAAAACTGGAAAATATGGATTCCTCCAACATTAGCCTCAGCAATTTTAGGTCCTCTATCAACTATGGTATTTAAAATGGAAAATATCGCAATTGGTTCTGGTATGGGTACATGTGGTTTAGTAGGACAATTTGGTACAATAACTGCAATGACTGAATCAGGAAATACATCAAGTATGATGTGGGTTGGAATATTACTTCTTCACTTTATTCTTCCTGCTATTGTAACATTAATAATATCAGAATTTATGAGAGCTAAAAATTGGATTAAACCTGGCGATTTAAAACTAGATATATAAATATTTTTTATAGAATAAAAAAAGAAATTATACTTATCTATAGTTGAAATAAATATAATTTCTCAATATATTCAAACCAAAAAAGGCTATTTAATAGCCTTTTTTTATTTTACTACTGCATTAACTAACCATTTTAATGCGCCTTTAGTAC
>CALEBD010000361.1 GCA_937944945.1 uncultured Clostridium sp.
TGCCTGTGGCAAAAGCCATAAAGATTTTGTTCGTCATACTTAATCTTTTTTAATATACTTAATAATAAATATTGTTTACTTGCTATTTCTTAACTAAAGCTGGGACCTTCAGATGGTACATCATCATCCATCTCAGAACATTGGAAGAATTCATCATGGATTTCATACACTTTCTCTTTCTCATTAAATACTAATACACCCTCTTTTGGTTCGTACTTAGTTATTTTAATAGGTTTCCCGTTTCTATCCATTTTACCAGTATCCTCAACTACTCTGGTTATTAGTTCCTCGCTAGTATGTCCTGTGAGCATTTTTACTCCAACTTCATGACCCTCTATTTCATTAATCAAGTTATCGCATTCCTTACTTAGCTCTCTTATCTGTTCCATTAATTTATTCTTTTTAATAACCAAGGAACTTACATTTTGCGCTACTCTTTTTATAGTAGCTAATTGTCTAATTGAAATTGTTTTCATGTTAATACACTAAAATTGTTTTGTTGTTACTATCTTTTACTTCTACTATATTTAATTTACTTTTGTAATATTCTACTATTTCAGTAAGATATGTACCAATAATCCCAATACTTAAAAGGATCTTAATAAAATGTTTTGTTAACTCAACATCTTTATTGTGCTCTTTACAACAATATTCTGTGAATAGATTAATTACTTCTTCTGTTTCAATAGCTCCTCCTCTTGTAATTTTATCTACCACTCTAATTATAGTTTTCTTATCCATAATACCCCTTCATAGCCTTTGATACTATCCCAAGATCATTAGGTATGAAGTCTTCTTTGAACATATCTGCTGGAGATTTAGCAGGAATTTCTACCAATCCATCCATAAACCTGTGAGTATAGAATCCATAAGTTGCTTCTCCCTTGTCATTATACTTGATAGCAGAATAAAGTACCATTGGTACAACCTCTACTGGATTATACTGATTATCAATGAGCTGTCCTATAGTACTCACCTTGTAACCAACTATAGTTTTATCGCTTTGAACTTCTTCACTATGAAGAATCAAGAAAACATTAATATCTTCTCTCATTGATTCTATAGTCGAGATAATTTGTTGAAAGTGCATAGCTAACTCTGTATATTTGCCATATCCAGTTTCCTTTGCTCTCTTGAAGTACTCTTTTCTCATAACATATATGGCATCATCTAATATTACATTATGAACATGTGGAGCTCCCTTATCTATATTCTGCAACAGGCTTATAACTTGAGAATAATCATCTACTCTGAATAAATTCTTCTTGTCTTTATTATAAAGCTTATTACTGTCTTTGAATGGAAGTTTTTTGCCTAAAACATTCAAGACTACTACCTCGTTAGGATCCAATCCTTTTATACTACTGGATTTGCCAGTACCACTCTTCCCTAAAATAATTACTGCATTTGCCATCTGTATTACTTTTTTCTATTACTAATGAATTTATCATATGCTTCTGTTACCCATGTGTGGAAATTACTTAATTTACTAAATTTATGGTGTAGCATTCTTGTGCTTCCCTCACTTTTTCTGTATTTGAAGAATAGTTTAGATGTAGTATCTCTCAGCTTATTCAAGTACTGATACACTTTTTGTATATTTTCCTTGTCACCAGGTTTAGGAAGTTCTTCAAATCTACACACTGCTCCATCGAAGAATAGAGGACATAATCCACCCATTTCTCCATCTCTGTTGACGATTACTTCTAGGAATCGTATATTATCTTTAAACTTAAGAATATCATATCCTTCATATTCCCTAAGTGCAAATCGGAAGGGAGAAAATAAACCAAGGACTACATTACTATCTCTCGAAGTATATTTACTATCTCCTAATCCAGCAACCGAGGGTCTTACTTTCCCTATTTTAAAAGCTTCATTGCCTTCTTGTTCAAAGGCTTGTTGTTGAATGACTACTGGAGAATAGTGATATCTGTTTCTTAAATATTTGGCACAATATTCACTGAGCTTATCAACAGACTGCTTTAATGTCATCCCCTTTTCAGTATCTATAAGATTAATAGTGTCAATCATTATAAGTCTGTACTCATTGGGGTTATCCTGTTCATACCTATCAAATACTTCTCTCTCTTGAATTATCCCTAACTCGTCTTTGTACTTTCCTATTTTACGATAAACTTTTCCATGTTCCTCAGCATATTTTACACAATATTTATATATGCCTGTTGGGTTACATGCTTCATCAGGAAATATCACATGCTCCTCAAAATACCTAATTATGTCTTGTACCTCATCAGATCTAATAATATCTAGTATCTCTTGCGGAACTGCTTTAATAGTACTCCTCAAATCTCTTGGGCTGATTCTTATCTTTCCTTCACTAAAGTCAAATAACAACCATGATATAAATCTTTGCAGTATCCTCTCAGGAGTTTCTTCAAGAGGAAAATACAATATCTTTATATCTATATCCGCTTTTGTGTAATAACAAAACATTAGCGGTTTATAGATGAAGGTATATGATGCAAACTGTGATTTGCCCCCCTTAGTAAAGCTAGTTATAGTATAATAACAGGATTGTTCTATACCTACAAAGTCAGTACCGAATCTCTTGAAGGGAGATGGAATACAGTTCAATTGCCCATTAAGGATCCGTTCTCTTCTGATATTGAGATTATCTAATACCCTTTCTCCTAATGTATTCATTTTAATGTAGATGTCCAATCATTACTTAATTCTTCTTGATCTGCATTCTCAATGTAACTAATTAACTCAGAATCTCCCTCTACTTCACCTGCGGCTCCTATCTTTTCTTTAAATATGAAATACTTTAACAATCTCATATATGTATAGTTCCCATTAAATCCTTGCACATATTTCTCTGCTGCTTGAATTATTTGTTCATCAGTAAATTTATTTCCATATTTCCTGAAAAACAGCTTGAGTCTTCTTACAATCAAGGCTACTCCTTCCGCCCAGTAATAATTAGTGCCAGCCTTCTTTCCCTTAGGAAATATTGCTTTTAATCTTTCAGCCAAGCTAACTAATCTATCTTGGGGCTCCTGTTCTTTACTAGAGCCTAAAATGACTGAATCTATCATTCTGGAGCCTTCATTGGTTAGTCTCCACCCTATAGGCTGTCCATTTTCATTTCTAGTTGCTGTAATAAAACCTTTTTGAATTAAGCTTACTTCTGCTTTCTTCAAATCGGCTTTATTACATATAGCCAACATTAAAAGAACTTCCCCCAAGCACATATCATTTTGCCTTATAGCTTCCTCATTTAAACATATCGTAGTCATAATTCCAAGTCCTCCAATCTGTCAATCTTAGTTATATATTTCCTATCTATTCCTTCTAGAACATTCTTAAGATATTCAGTGTCCCTCGTATTTTCATAATAGAATATAAATTGAATAGGATCTTCAGCTCTTAAACTTCTACCGAATTTCTGGATAAATGCTCTTTCTTGTCCATCTAGTTGTATAATTATTCCAACTTCGATATC
>CALEBD010000362.1 GCA_937944945.1 uncultured Clostridium sp.
AAGATATCAGAAATGACATCAGAAGATTTACTTAGCGGTACATACTTCTCAAAAATAGATGAATTTTACAAAGATAACTTTGTACATAGAGATCAATTCCTTGCTTTATCAGATTCTATAGACGGTCTTAAAGGAGTTGAAAGTGAAATAAAAATGACAGTTGTATCTAATAATGCTACTAACCAAAGTGCAACTGCTAAAGATGATGATAGTGATTCAGACAAAGATATGTATAAAAATGTTGAACAAATCGGTACTTTATTAAGTATCGACAACATAGTTTGTGAAGCGTACGGATTTAATGAACCGACTATCAATGATTACGCAGAAACAATTAAGAAATTTGGTGATACTTTAAAAGGTGCAAATGTGTATAATATTTTAGTTCCTACACATGTTGAGTTTGCATTACCATCTAAGTATCAAAACTTATCTGCAAAGGAAAAACCAGCAATTGACTTAGTTAATAGCAAAATAGGTAATAATGTAACTCCAGTAGATGCTTATTCTATTCTAAAAAAACATAAAACAGAATATATCTACTTTAAATCAGATCATCACTGGACACAACTTGGTGCATATTATGCTTATACTAAATATTGTGAAGCAGCTGACTTAAAACCATTTAAGTTAAAAGATTATCCTTTAAAAAAGGTTGAAGGATTCTTAGGTACTTACTACTCTGCTTCTAAAGACCAAAAATTAGCTGATGACCCTGATGTTGTTGAATATCGTCCTGTTGGTGCTGATTTAACTGCAACAATTTACGAAGATAGTTCATTGACAAAGAGCTTTGAGGCGTCTCCTTATTCAGATTACTCTACAGGTTCAAATGCATATGGTACTTTCCTTCATGGTGATAATCCTCTTACTATAATCAAAAATCCTGATGTTGATAGTAGTAAAAAGGTTGTTGTTATAAAAGAATCTTATGGTAATGCATTTGCTCCTTTATTAACTCAAAATTACTCAGAGGTTTATGTAATAGACCCAAGATATTTTAATGGTAATCTTAATGATTTTATAAAAGAACATGAAATTAAAGATGTTATATTTATAAATAATATGGTTGCTGTTGGTTCTCAAAGTCGTGTAGATGAATTAAAGAAATTACTAAACTAAAAATATAATTTTTCAAAAAGAAGATAACAAAAACTTATTTGCTATCTTCTTTTTTATTTATTCTTCTCTATTATTTCCTAAATAAGCCACAACTACTGCCCCTTGTGCTGTATGAGCTCCTATAGTTGGACATATATCTGATATTAGAAAATCATCTACTCCATATTTTTGTTTTATTTTTTCTGCTACATATTCGGCATCTTCAATGCAATCTCCATGAGATATAAATACCTGTTTTAAATTTGTTATATCTGATTTTTTTTCTATATTATCAACTAATGTATGTAGTGCTTTTTTTCGTCCTCTCACCTTTCCTATAGCTGCTAATCCGCCTTTATCATCCATATGCAGTATAGGTTGTATATTTAGCATTGTTCCTAAAACTGCACTCGCCTTTGAAAGTCGTCCCCCTCGATATAAATGATTTAAATCAGAAACTGTAAATTCATGTATTACATGCTTTTTATTATCATTTAACCACTTAGCAATTTCTTCTATAGTTTTTCCTTGTTTTTTCATATCTACAGCATGCATAAGTAATATTCCCTGACCAACTGTGCCTGATAGTGTATCAACTACTATTATCTTAGATTCTGGCTCCTCTTTCATTATTTTTTCTGCACACATTTGTGCATTATTATAGCTAGAACTTAAACCAGATGAAAAACTTAGGTGAAGTATATCATGTTCTTCATTTATTTCCTTTTGAAATCTAGAAATTATATTTATTGGATTTGATGCACTTGTTGTAGGCATTTTGCCATCTCTTAATGCTTGATAAAAATCCTTCACTGGCATATCATCTACGCCTGGGATATATTCTTTTCCGTCTACTATATAATATAGTGGATGCACTACTATATTATTTTCTTCTAAGTATTTTGTTGGTAAATCTGCTGTAGAATCCGTTGAAATAATGAAATCTCTCATATTTTATCCTCCCCTGTACAAAGAAATACTTTATTTCTAATCATATTATAATTATATTAGATTTTTATGAATTTTGGGGTTTTAAAAGCATACAAAAAATGCTATAAGTAATAAGAATCACTCATAGCATTTTTTAATTTATCTTAAATTTGTTTGCCCCATAATATCTAAATCAACTGTTTTTGCTACTTTTCTTCCATCAGCAATTGATTTGCATACTAATGATTGACCACTTCTCATATCACCTGCTGCGTATATACCTTTAACAGAAGTTCTTCTAAATTTATCAGTAGCTACATTACCTCTTTCATCGAGTTCTACACCTAAATCATGTAATAAAGTCTCATGTTCTGGATGTAAAAATCCTAATGCAAATAATGCTAAATCACATTCAATTTCGAAATCTGAATTAGGTATTTCTTTTCTATTTTCATCTAATTTAATTGCATGTAGTTTATGAACAATTCCTCCTTCGCCACTAAATGCTGTAGGTTTTACAGAATACTCCCTTATTCCACCTTCTTCAAATACTGGATTCTTAGTCATTGCATAAATTTTTCCCCAGAAACTAGCACCTTTTAAGTCCCTTTCGCTCTCTGATGATCTTTGGAGTTGATATACATTTTTTGCCCCTTGTCTTATCGCTGTTCCAACACAGTCATTAGCTGTATCCCCACCACCAATTACAATTACGTTCTTGTCAGTAGCTATAATTTCTTCATCTTCGACTTCTAGTCCTCGATTTCTCTTATTTTGTTGTTTTAAATAATCAACAGCAAAGTGAAGACCTTTTAAAGAGCGTCCCGGTATAGGTAAATCTCTTGCTTGAGTTGCTCCACCAGTTAAAACAATTATATCGTACTCTTTTTTTAATATTCTAGCTGGATAGTCTCTTCCTACCCATATATTTGTTTTAAACTTTATTCCCTCTTGTTTTAATAAATCAATTCTTCTATCTACAACCCATTTTTCTAGCTTAAAGTCTGGGATTCCATATACTAAGAGTCCACCTATAACATCATCTCTTTCAAATACAGTTACATCATATCCTGCTTTGTTTAATTGGTCAGCACAGGCAAGACCTGCAGGACCCGAACCAATTATCGCAACACTTTTTCCTATTCTTATTAATGGTGGCTTTGCAGTTATCCACCCTTCTTCAAAAGCTTTATTAATTATACTAAGCTCCATATTTTTGCATCCAACAGGCTCTTTTATAGTTCCTAACACACATGCCTTTTCACATAATCCTGGACAGACAGTCCCTGTAAATTCAGGGAAATTATTTGTTTGAAGTAATCTATCTAGTGCCTCTTTCCATTGTCCTCTATATACTAAATCATTAATTTCTGGTGCAGCATTTCCAAGTGGACATCCATATTCAGATGTGCAAAATGGTACTCCACAGTCCATGCATCTAGCTGCCTGTATTCTTACTTTTTCATAATTCATTGGTATATATATCTGATTAAAGTCTTTTATACGCTCCTTTACTGGACGTTTAGTCTGATTCTCACGGTCATACTCTATAAAACCAGTTTCTTTTCCCATATTTGCCCTCCTTATACTACTTGATATTCACTTATTAATTTTTTATATACTTTAGGTATAACTCTTAAAATATTTAATTTTTCTTTATTCCAATTATCGAGTATCATTTTTGATTTTTTACTTTGAGTGTATTCAAAATGTCTTTCAATTAAATATTTTAGTAATCCTTCATCCTCAGTATCTATTATGTTTTCAATATCTGAAGTGTCTAGTACTCCTGGATTTAATTTTGTACTTAGTGAACTCTTTGGATCATATACAAACACTTTTCCTCCACTCATACCAGCAGCAAAGTTTCTACCTATATCTCCTAATATAACTACTGTTCCTCCTGTCATATATTCACAACCATGGTCTCCTACGCCTTCTACGACTGCTGTTGCCCCAGAATTTCTAACTGCAAATCTTTCACCTGCTTTTCCATTAGCATAAAATTCACCACTAGTTGCTCCATATAAAACTGTATTGCCTACAATTATATTTTCATCTGATTTTACAGTACATTCTTTAGGAAGTTTAACTTTTATCTTGGCTCCTGAAAGTCCCTTTCCAACATAATCATTGCATTCACCTGTCAAATTAATTGTTATGCCTTTCATTCCAAAAGCCATAAAGCTCTGACCTGTACTTCCAGTTAAGTTTAAAGTTATTGTATCGTCAGGCATACCCTCTGCTCCATAACGTTTTGCAATTTCGCCACTCAACATAGTTCCAACTGTACGATTTATGTTTTTTATTTTAAAATCACCAGTTACTTTAGTTTTATTTTCTAAACTGACTTTAGCAAATTCAATTAATTTTAAATCATATGCACTATCTATTCCATGGTCTTGCTCCATTATCTTTCTACCAACTATTCTCTCTGGTAGATTAGGTCTATAAAGTATTGAAGAAAAATCTAGATTTTTAGTTTTCTCGTTTGTTAAAAGCTCATTTATTTCTAATTTATCAACCCTACCTATCATTTCATCCATAGTTCTAAATCCAAGCTGTGCCATGATTTCTCTTACCTCTGTCGCAACGAATGTAAAATAATTTATAAGATGTTCTACCTTACCTTTAAATTTCTTTCTTAACTCTGGATTTTGTGTTGCAACTCCCATTGGACATGTATTTGAGTGACATTTTCTCATCATCATACATCCCATAACTACAAGTGGTGTTGTAGCAAATCCAAATTCTTCGGCACCTAATAATGCTGCAACTACAACATCTTTTCCGGTTCTCATCTGTCCATCTGTTTGTAATGTTACCCTACTTCTTAAGTTGTTCATAAGAAGGACTTGATGAGCTTCTGAAAGACCTAATTCCCAAGGTCCACCCGTATATCTTATTGATGTGTAAGGCGCTGCGCCTGTACCTCCATCATATCCTGATATTAATATGATATCTGCTTTTGCCTTTGCAACACCTGCTGCAACTGTTCCAACACCAACTTCTGAGACTAATTTTACTGATATATTAGCTTGTGGGTTTACACTTTTCAAATCATGAATTAACTGTTCCAAATCTTCTATTGAATATATATCATGATGTGGCGGTGGTGATATTAAATCTATTCCGGGTATTGCATGGCGTACTTTACCTATTTTCTCATTTACTTTTTTACCTGGAAGTCTACCACCTTCCCCAGGTTTTGCACCTTGAGCCATTTTTATCTGTATTTCTTTAGCATTTACTAAGTACTCTGTTGTAACACCAAATCGTCCTGATGCAACTTGTTTTGTTGCACTCATAGTTATAGTTTT
>CALEBD010000363.1 GCA_937944945.1 uncultured Clostridium sp.
GTGTACACTGATGAAGATTGCCAAATTGTATTTTTGGATACACCAGGTATACACAAACCAAAAAATAAACTAGGCGAGTTCATGGTAAAATCAGCAACAGATGCATTTAAAAATGTTGATTTAGTATTATTCGTAGTAGATGATTCTAAAAAAATCGGGCCTGGAGATAGAAAAATAATCGAAGACTTAAAAGGAATAAAAACTCCAGTTATATTAGTTTTAAACAAAATAGACAAACTAGAAGAAGCTGAGTTATTTGAATTAATGCATTTATATTCAAAAGAAGAAGTATTCAAAGAAATAGTTCCAATATCAGCTCTTAAAGGAAGAAATGTAAATGAACTATTAAAAGTTATAGGAAAGTATCTTGAAGAAGGTCCAAAATACTTCCCAGATTATATGATAACAGACCAACCAGAAAGAGTGCTTGTTTCAGAATTAATAAGAGAAAAAGTATTACACTACTTAAATGATGAAGTACCTCATGGAGTTGCTGTAGAAGTTGAGAGAATGAAATCAAGAAATGACAAAGATATAGTAGATATATCAGCTGTTATATACTGTGAAAGAGACTCTCACAAAGGTATCATAATAGGGAAAAACGGTAGAAAATTAAAAGGTATAGGAAAATCAGCAAGAGAAGACATGGAGCTTTTATTAGGTTCAAAAATAAATCTCCAATTATGGGTAAAAGTAAAAGAGAACTGGAGAAATCTACAAAATTACATCAGTGATTTTGGATATAATGATAAATAAAGGTGGATTATATGGATAGGAAAAATGATGATTCTAGACTGTTGTTAGAACAGGTGAATGATTTATTAGAAAACAATAAAGTATTGGAACTAAGGGAACTATTAGAAGAATATCACACAATGGATATATTAGATGTAATGGAAAACTTAGATGAAGAAATGAAAGTAAAGCTTTTTGAGGTTTTACCAATTGATGTATCAGCATCAATACTAGAGGAAAGCGGATCAGACTTTTTTAGAACAATGCTTTCGTTAATAGACGTACAACATGGAAGAAACATATTAGAACAGATGTCTCTTGATGACTTAACAGATATATTAAGCGAATTAGACGAAGATGAAAGACAAAGAATAATAAATCTATTAAATAAAGAAGACGCCGAAGACGTTAAAAAACTTCTTGGATATGAAGAAGAATCAACTGGTGGAATAATGACTACTGGTTATATCGAAGTCAACGAAAATATGACAGCAAAAGAAGCTATAGACCATATGAGACAAAATGCAGAAGATGCTGAGACTATTTACTACATATACGTTGTCGATAATGATGAAAAATTAGTAGGTGTATTATCTCTTAGAGAGCTTATAACAGCTAGAGATTCTGTTGTTGTTGGAGATTTAATGAGTGAAAATATTATCTCAGTATACGATGACGACGATAGAGAATTAGCAGTAAAATTAGTATCAAAATACGATTTAATAGCTATACCTGTTGTAGATAGAGAAAATGTTCTAAAAGGTATAATAACTGTCGATGATATAATAGACGTTATGGAGGAAGAAGCAACAGAGGATTTATATAAATTGGCTGGGTCTTCTGAACATGAAAGAGATGTCGCAGAAAAACCAAATTCAACTATGTTAGAGCAAATAGCATCATCAGTAAGAGCTAGAATTCCTTGGTTAATATTAATATTAATAGGGGGATTATTCACTGCTATCATATTAACTAAAACTACTTTTGTAGAAGGGTTAACTTATGTTAAATTTCTATGCTTTGTACCTGTAATTTTAGGTATGGGTGGAAGTGTTGGAATGCAGGCTTCATCACTTACAATAATGACTTTATCCAATAATGAGGAAAATATAGATTTTAAAACAGTACTAAAAGAAGGTGCTGTTGGATTGATAACAGGATTATTATGTTCCATTATAATCGGAATAATGGCTTATTTAATCTTAGATAATTTAAATATGGCTGTAGTAATAGCTATTTGTGAATTAATAAATATGGTTGTAGGCTCTATGATAGGTAGCTTTACACCACTTATGCTAAAACATTTATCAGGAGACATATCTATAATATCTTCACCTCTTATATCTGTTTTATTAGATATGATAGGCGTAGTGTTATTTTTCATAATTACGACAATATTTTTGTCAAAAATTGTTTCTTAAATAGATGAATTTTTTAACCTCTTCTTACAAAAACTACGAATAAAATGTAAGAAGGGGGTTTTTTAGATGTATAAATTACTTTGGGAAGTTTTTAAAAAAACTGGAAGTATAGAAGCATATCTATATTTATATGACTATCGAATTTTAAATAAACAAAAATTCGAGAAAAGGGAGACGTTGAATAATAATGGTGATTGTAAACACCCAAGGAATAGTCCTTAGGGCTGTAAAATATAAGGAAAATGATTTAATATTAACTATATTTACACGAAAGCTTGGCAAAATATCTGCAATAGCAAAAGGTGCGAGAAGGACTAAAAGTGCCCTTTTATCATCTTGTCAAGTTTTTGCATATTCAACCTTTACTTTAAAAAAGCAAGGAAGTATGTATAGCGTAACTCAAACTGAAATAATAAAGAGTTTTTATGAAATATCTTATAATTTAGATGCTTTTTCATATGCTACGTATATTATTCAACTTATTGACTATAATTTAGAAGACGAGATAACTAACAACAGATTATTTATTTTATTAGCACAGACTTTATATCTATTTGCTAAAGAAGAAATAGACATGATATATATAAAAGATGTATTTGAATTAAAGTTTTTAGATTATATAGGGTTTAGACCTGTAGTTAATAGATGTAGTAATTGTGGTAATAAAAATCTAAATAATAGTGTATTTAATATATATGAAGGAGGAGTTATCTGCGAAAATTGTAGAGAACTTTTTGACTACAATATGAAAATAGATTTAACAACTATTAGACTAATGGAATATATATTAAATAATGACATTTTGACATGTAATAAAGCAAAAGTATCAAAATATATAGTAAAAGAATTGGATATACTATTGAAAAGGTATTTAAATCAATATATTGACAACAGAGGGTTTAAGTCATTAAACTTAATAGAGAGCATAGAAAATAAAAAGGGAGCTGAATAATATGAGTCAAGTAACAATAGAAGCCATAGATAAAGTATTGGCTAGATTGCCAAAGGCAACTTATAAACAAGCTAAAGAAGCATTACAAAAAACTGACGGAAATGTAGTTGAAGCTATTATATACTTAGAATCAAACTACAGTGATTTAAAAGGATCTTCAAAGAAAACTACAGAAATCTTTGGGAAAAATACAGACGAACTAAAAGAACAAGTTTTAGACCTAATAAAGAAAAGTAATGTTGTTAGATTAATCATCGAAAGAAAAGGAGAAACTATGTTAAATATACCACTTACTGTAGGTGTAGTAGGTGTTATAATAGGACCAATGCTTACTTTAGTTGGATTATCAGCTGCAGTACTTTCAAGATGCAAAATCAAAATAGCTAATGAAGATGGAGATACTGTTATCGATTTAGGAGAATTTAGTGAAGAAAAATTCAACACTATAAAAGACATGGTATCTAATAAAGCAAAAGACGTAAAAGAAGCTATGGACAAAAATAAAGAATCAAACACTTATCCTAATGATGAAATGAAAAAACAAGATGATGAAATAGTAATAAGTTTAGATAAAAAATCATACGACGTAAAAGACGACAACAATAATCAACAATAATTTAAAATAAACTAAAAATACATCTATATATTAAAAATTTTAGGTAGGATAATTTTTATCTCTACCT
>CALEBD010000364.1 GCA_937944945.1 uncultured Clostridium sp.
CCTTTGTCGCATAAATACATTTCATCATAAACCCAATAACAACCTTCAACAAAGTTATTTTCTAATATCTCTGCATCTTTATATATTATTTTATTTATATTTGTAAATCCACCGCTATTATCTAATTCAAATACTATATCATTTCCTTCTTTTTTTATATCTAAAATTCTACAATCGTGGAAATTATAATTTTCTTTTATATTAGCTGGCACTTTATCACTTATACTATACCACTGTTTATTATATTCATTGAATGCTTTTTCAAATCTTTTTTCACATTCTTGACTGTATTTTTCTACTAAATCCTTAACATTTTGCGTTGAAAGTCCAAGTGCTAGTACTCTTATATCCGCTACTTCATCTAGTATTTCTTTTGCTAAAGAAGTTTTTAAGTCTTCTATTTCACCTTGATGCATTTCTAAGAAATCTTTTGTAAGTTTCTCTTCATCATATTCTTCTACTTCATATTCTGCACTATCTTGTTCATTTTGTAAAAGCTCTTGTCTTAATTGTTCAAATTCTTCATCAGACATTATATCTCTAGCATTTACTATATTACCTTCATCGTCCATAAGTTGTATATCTTCCCAAGTTTCCGGTTCATATTCTATTTCTGATGCTTCCTTTTCAGCTTCTAAAAATTCATTTAATTTTTCATTATAAAGTTTTTTATAATAATCCTCTGATAATTGTTCTGCATTTGAATCAACATCTAAGTCTAAACAAATATCTTTATTTCCGTAATACCATTCTTTTGTAAGGTACTTCATATTTTTTCCTCCTAAAATCTTCGTATGTATTTAAAATTATAAATTATTTTACCTAAATTCATATAAAATCTCAACTCTTTTTAAAAATAAGCAACTCTTTCTTGTAAAATTTAAAATTTCATAAGAGTTAAAAAATTCGCTTCGCTCATGTCGCCAACGCATCGAAGATTCCGTTGCTTAAGTTAAATAGGTTGAAAATTAAAAAAGCTACCTCATATTGAGATAGCTTTTTTTAAATTATTTACTAATAATTATTTTCTAGGATTTTTTATAGTCGCTCTTGCAGCAGCAAGTCTAGCTATTGGAACTCTATATGGTGAGCAAGATACATAGTTAAGTCCTGTATTGTAACAGAATTCTACTGAAGATGGTTCTCCACCATGTTCTCCACATATACCTAATTTGATATTGTCACCTTTTTCTCCTCTTGCTAATTTTGCAGCCATTTGAACTAATTTACCAACACCGTCTTGGTCTAATACTTGGAATGGATCTTTTTCAAGTATTTCTCTATCAACATATTCACCTAAGAATTTACCTGCATCATCTCTTGAGTATCCAAATGTCATTTGAGTTAAGTCATTTGTACCGAAACTGAAGAAATCTGCTTCTTTTGCTATTTCATCAGCTATCAAGCAAGCTCTAGGTATTTCTATCATTGTACCAACAGTGTATTTAAGTTCTACACCAGCTTCTTTTATAATTTCTTCTGCTGTATCAACTATTATTTGTTTAACTGTTTTAAATTCGTTTATAGCACCAACAAGAGGTATCATTATTTCTGGTTCAACGTTTAAACCTTCTTTATTTACTGCTATAGCTGCATTTATTATTGCTTTAGTTTGCATTACAGCTATTTCTGGATATGTTACAGCAAGTCTACAACCTCTGTGACCTAACATTGGGTTGAACTCTGCTAATTCTTCACATCTTTTCTTAATTGCTATAGGTTGTATTCCCATATCTTTAGCTAGTTCTTCTATAGTTTCGTCGTCTTGTGGTAAGAATTCATGTAGTGGTGGGTCTAATAGTCTTATATTAACTGGACGCTCACCCATAACCCTATAAATATCTTCAAAGTCTTTTTGTTGCATTGGAAGTAATGTTTCTAATGCTTTAACTCTTTCTTCTACAGTATTTGATAAAATCATTTTTCTAACTGCAGGTATTCTTTCTTCGTCGAAGAACATATGCTCAGTTCTACAAAGTCCTATACCTTCTGCTCCAAACTCAACAGCAGCTTTTGCATCTCTTGGATTGTCTGCATTAGTTCTAACTTGCATTTGTCTTATTTCATCGACCCAACTCATTAATTTTTCAAAGTTACCAGTCATATCTGCTGTAGCTTTGTTTACATTTCCTAAATAAACTACACCAGTAGATCCGTCTAAAGATATATAATCTCCTTCTTTAAGCACTAAATCGCCAACTTCTAAAGTTTTTGCAACTTCGCTTACTTTTATTTCTCCACAACCAGCTACACAGCATTTACCCATACCTCTGGCAACAACTGCAGCATGTGAAGTCATACCACCTCTTGCAGTAAGTATACCTTGAGCACTTACCATACCTTCGATATCTTCTGGAGAAGTTTCTTGTCTAACAAGTATTGTTTCTGTACCGTCTTTTGATGCTTCAACTACATCTTCAGCACTGAAGTATATTTTACCGCTAGCAGCTCCTGGAGATGCAGGAAGACCTTTTGCTAAAACTTCAGCTTCTTTTAAAGATTTATCTTCAAATTTTGGATGTAGTAATTGATCTAATTGGTTAGGTTCAATTCTCATTATTGCTTCTTCTTTTGTGATTAAACCTTCTTGTACTAAATCAACAGCTACATTTATAGCTGATTTTGCTGTTCTCTTACCATTTCTAGTTTGTAATAAGAACAGTTTTCCTCTTTCTATAGTAAACTCGATATCTTGCATATCTCTGTAATGTTTTTCTAATTTATCTGCAGTTTCTACAAATTGTTTATATATATCTGGCATTATATTTTCTAGTGTTGCTATTTTTTGTGGTGTTCTTATACCTGCAACAACGTCTTCACCTTGAGCATTTATTAAGTATTCACCTAATAATTTATTTTCTCCTGTAGCAGGGTCTCTTGTAAATGCAACACCTGTACCACTATTGTCACCCATATTACCAAATACCATTGATTGTACGTTTACTGCTGTTCCTAAATTATTAGGTATATCATTTAATTTTCTATATACTATTGCACGAGGGTTGTTCCAAGATCTAAATACTGCCTCAACAGCTAACATTAATTGTTTTTTAGGTTCTTGTGGGAAGTCTTCTTTTACCTCTTTTTTGTATATAGCTTTAAATTCTTCAACTATTGCTTTTAAATGGTCTGTAGTTAATTCTGTATCAAATTTAAATCCATTTGTTTCTTTATATCTGTCTAATACGCTTTCAAATTTATATTTAGGCACTTCCATAGCAACATCAGAAAACATTTGTATAAATCTTCTATAACTATCGTATGCAAATCTTTCATTTTCAGTAGCTTTAGCAAGACCTACAACAGTATTATCATTTAAACCTAAGTTTAATATTGTATCCATCATACCTGGCATTGATATAACTGCACCTGAACGAACAGATACTAATAAAGGATTTTCTGTTGAACCTAATTCTTTACCTAATTCTGATTCTAATTGCGCTAATTTTGATTCTATTTGTTCTATTATTTCTGGTTTTATAGTTTTATTGCTAACATAGTAGTCATTACATGCTTCTGTTGAAATTGTAAATCCTGGAGGCACAGGTAATCCTATCTTAGTCATTTCAGCTAAGTTAGCACCTTTTCCTCCTAATAAAGATTTCTTGTCTTTATTTCCTTCGTTGAAACTGTAAACATATTTAGTTTCCATTTTCTTTTCCTCCAATAACTTCTATTATTTTCTTTAGAAAAATTTTTATATTAAAGTCAATTTTAAAAATGCTATTAAAATCGGCTATTTAAACAATACTAATGATCTCTATGCGTCTTTATGTGTTTTTTTATGTATCCCTTTTTCTTTCATTATATCTAAAATATCACTTGCTGTTTCTTCGATTGCCTTATCAGATACATTTATAACTGGACAACCTATTTTTTTCATTACTTTTTCTGCATAATCAAGTTCTTCTAGTATTCTGTCAAACTTAGCATAATTTGCACTACTAGATAGTCCAAGAGCTTTTAATCTTGTTGTTCTAACTTGATTAAGCACTTCTGGTGAATTAGTAAGACCTATTATTTTTCTTGGATCTATTTCGTATACTTCTTTTGGTATCGGTATTTCTGGAACTAAAGGCACATTAGCTACTTTTATGTTTCTATTTGCTAAGTACATACTCAGCGGTGTTTTTGAAGTTCTTGATATACCTATTAAAACTAATTCAGCTTCTAATATACCTTTGTTTGGTTCTTTACCATCATCATACTTAACAGCGAATTCTATAGCTGCAATTCTTCTGAAGTAACTCTCGTCCATTTTTCTGATAATGCCCGCTTCCCCTTTTGGTGCCTTACCAGTTTTTTCAGATAATATTCTCAAGATATCTGTTAATAAATCTATTTTTAAGATACCATTTGCCTCACAGTAGTCACTTGCCATTTTTGCTAACTTAGGATTAACTAATGTATAAACAAACATTGCATTGCATCTTTTTGCGCTTTCTAATAATTCCATTAAAACTTCTTCAGTATTCACAAATGGATGTCTTCTTATATCATATTCATCTTCCGATAATCCAAATTGTGATATTGCAGCTCTAGAAACTTGTTGTGCTGTTTCTCCTATTGAATCTGAAACTGCATAAATTAGTAAATTATCCATCGGGTAATCCTCCTTATTCTCCAGCAATCTCTAAGAATAGTTTTGTTATATTTGTCTTTGAGATTCTGCCTATTACCTTCATTGTGTGGTTATCTTTATCAGTATCTACAACTGGTATAGAATCTATTTCATGTTCAATAATTTTTCTAGCTGCTAATACTATACTGTCTTCTCTTTCAACTGTCACAACATTAGGCGTTCTAGTCATAACCATTCCTATTGGCATTTTATTGATATCAAGACCCCCAATTGTTGCTTTTAATAAATCTTTACGTGAAACTACTCCACATAAATTTTCTTGGTCATCTATAATAAATATACTTCCTACATCAGATAAAAACATCTCTACTATTACATCGTATAAACTTACATCTTTTTTTACTACTACAGGCATTCCCATCATATCTTCAACTTTTTTTTCTTTTATGTCATTTCCTAATAAATTAATTTGGCTGACACCCGTATAAAAATATCCAACTTTTGGTCTTGCATCTAATATTCCTGTCATTGTTAAAATAGCTAAGTCTGATCTTAGTGTCGCCCTAGTAACGTTTAACATTGATGCTATATTTTCACTCGTTATAGGTTGATTTTCTTTTACTATTTCTATTATTTTTTGTTGTCTTTGATTAAGTTGAATTATAATCACCTTCTTTCAATACGCTATACTTTTTGCCATCTTTTTCCTATATAGTATATTATAGAACTCTATTTGCTATTCTGTAAACACTTTTTTTATTTAGTGTGTCCTATTTTCCATATTTTATATAAATGCTATATGTTATTTATGATAATTATTAAACATAATTAATTTACTTTTTTATTTTTCTAATTATTTCTACATTTATGTTGTATA
>CALEBD010000365.1 GCA_937944945.1 uncultured Clostridium sp.
AATTATTAATAATATTTTTTCTAATCAAATTCTATATTTAATTCAACTTTATACACAACTATTATGGTCTTATTATTTTGTCGGCTTGTGACATTTTTTCTAGTATAAAGTACATATTTGTCACTTCACCTACTTCTAGTTTTTCTGTTAGTTCATAGTAGTTTAAGCAAGTTCCACAGCTTAATATTTCTACACCTTGTGCTTGCAATGTTTTTAAATCATTTATAGAGTTAGAGCCTTCTGTCGATAATTTAACTCCTGAATTATAAAGTAATATTGTACTTGGAAGCTCATCTAATTCAGTTAAAGCATATATAAATCCTTTCATCAAAATTTGACCTAATTCTTCGCTTCCTTCTCCCATCTTATTGCTACTCAATACTACAACTGTATTAGTCTTTTTATCTGGATAGCAAACTTCTTTTGTTTCTTCTTCAACCTTTGTTTGTTCAGTTTCGCTATTTTGTAGCTCTGCTTTTATTTTAATTATGTAATGTTGGTCCTCTATTTTTTCGCATGTATATTCTAGATTTTTTTGTTTTGCCATTTTACTTAAATTTTGAACTGCTATTTCATTATCTACATGCACTTCTACTAAAGTAGTCTCTTTTATTTCACCTAATGCCTTTTTTGTTTTTATAACTGGAATTGGGCATTGATCACCCATTGCATCAACTTTTATTTCTTTCATTGTTATTCCTCCTAAAATTACATTGTATATATTTTAATTTATTATCTACTCTACTATTATTTTATGTTGTTTTTGATTTATAACTTCTCCAATAACACCACATGGTAAGCTTAAAGTTTCTAATTCTTTCATTATTTCCTCTACATCTTCAGGATTTACAGCTATTAATAACCCTCCTGATGTTTGTGGGTCAAATAATATCTCTTCCATTGCAAAATCATCTATATTAAATAAAACTTTATCTTGAAGGAAATTTCGATTTCTTTGTGCTGCTGCAGTTAGTAAAAACTCATCTGCATACTGTCTAGCTTCTTTGATATATGGTACTTTTGTACTCTCTATAATTGCTGAACAATCTCCTGCAACCATTTCGTTTAAATGTCCTAAAAGACTAAATCCTGTAACATCTGTGCATGCATGCACATCATATTTTCTAATAATCTCTGCTGCATATTTATTTAATGTGCACATAGATTCTATAGCCTTATCCATAGCTTCCTTGCTAGCTTCACCAACTCTGTTTGCTGTTGAAATTATTCCAACTCCTAAAGGTTTAGTAAGAATTAATTTATCTCCTACTTTGCACCCATTATTTTGATATATTTTATTTGGATTTATAATTCCTGTTACAGATAAGCCGTATTTTACATCTTGGTCCATTATAGAATGTCCGCCAGATAAAACTCCTCCAGCTTCTTCTACTTTTTCACTACCACCTTGAATTATATCACCCAATATATTTAAATCCATCTGTTCTGGAAAACAAACTATATTTAAAGCTGTTTTAACTTCACCACCCATAGCATATATATCACTTAATGCATTTGCTGCGGCTATTTTCCCAAACGTATATGGGTCGTCTACCATAGGCGGAAAGAAATCTAAAGTTTGAACCATTGCAATATCATCCGTTAATTTATATACAGATGCATCATCACTACTTTCAAATCCTATCAGTAAATTTTCATCATATTTTTTCGGTATTCTTTCTAAAACACGACTTAAAATTCCTGGCCCTAATTTAGCAGTACACCCTCCACCTTTACAAAAAACTATATCTTTTTTACTCATAAGCACAACCTCTTTTCATGATAAAGTTAATTAATATAAAACTCTTTTATCGTCTATTCTTTTTGTTATTCTATTTCTATCGAAATGTTCTAGTATAGCTATTGATGTTTTTCTATTTGAATTTGTAATATCCCTAAATTGAGCTACTGTTATTTGATTATTTTGTTTCAGATAGTTTATCAACTCATTTTTCATATTTTCATATATATCTTTATCAACATAGTATGTATCGTCTAGTTTCTGAATTGTATCGCCTATTAATGCTTCCAAAACTTCTTCATAAAACTTATTTTTATTACATATTTCATCTTTTGTAACTAAACAGCTTAGTTTATTTTTTCTAGTTATATTTTCAATTTCTTTCTTTATGGATAATTGTTTTTGATTAAATACAACTTCAAATTCATAATTTGAAACTAAGTTGTCCCTTACTTTTATCTGTTTATCTTCAGCCATTTTATTTAAGATGATGTCCATATCTTTTACTTTAAGTTTACTATTAACCCTAGACCTAAGTTCTTCCTTCAAAATTCCCTTTCTAAGTCTATACTGTTTATGATACTTATTTAAAATATCCATCGTCTTATCTTTAAGTTTATTATAATGACTTATATGTAGATAATATTTATTTACGGGTATTACTTTATTTTCTTTTATTAAAACATCAAGCCCCTCTTTAACATATTCTTCTTTATCTCCAGTATAGCTAATTAAATCTTTTAATGTAATATAGTTTGATAAATTTAATTTTAGATATTCTTCTATTATGTCTTTTAGCTCGCCTTTTTCTTTTATTTTTAATGTTTCAATAACACTTTCGTCATATATCTTATGTTTTTTGGGTGCTGTATCAATAATTATACCTCCACCAATCGTATCCATCGGTGAATAAGATCTAATTATAAATCTATCACCTTTCTTAGCTACTATTTTTTCTTCTAATCTTAGCTGGGCATATCCACTTTCTCCATAAGGTATTTCATCTTCATTTAATGGAACAATTCTGCATAATATTTGTTTTGTACCATGGAATACTCTTATTCTATCCCAATGTTTTAAACTCTTTTTGCAATGTTCAACTAATGATATATTTACATCTATCATCATAGATTCTTCAACAGAACCAGTCTCAGCAATTACATCTCCTCTTTGAATTTCACTAACTTTTATATTAGATAAATTTATTGCTGTTCTTTGTCCTGCATATGCAGTTTTAACATCACAACCATGTACTTGTAAATTTCTTACCTTTACCTTTTTTTCACTAGGATATATCGTCATCTCATCATCAATAGATATTTTTCCTTCGATTAAAGTTCCTGTTACAATTGTTCCGAAACCTTTTAATGAAAATACCCTATCTATACTCATTCTTGCTGGTGCATCAATTTTCTTTTCTTCTATATCTTCACTAATTTCATCAATTTTTTTGACTAATTCTTCTAATCCTCTTCCTGATACTGAATCAACTTCTACAATCGGTGCATTTTCTATAAATAAACCCTTTGTCTTTTCTTTGACTTCATCTTTTACTAAAGAGATAAAATCTTCATCTACTAAATCGCATTTAGTCAAAACTATTATTCCTTTTTTTACACCTAAGTAGTTTAAGATATCTAGATGTTCAACAGTTTGAGGCATTACTCCTTCGTCAGCAGCCACTACAAGCAAAACTATATCTATTCCACATGCACCTGCCAACATATTTTTTATAAATTTTTCATGACCAGGCACATCTACTATTCCGACTCTTTTTTTGCTCGGCAAATCAAAGTATGTAAATCCTAAATTGATAGATATTCCCCTTTGCTTTTCTTCTTTTAAATTATCTGTCTCTCTACCTGTTAAAGCTTTTATTAATGTTGTTTTTCCGTGATCTATATGTCCTGCTGTTCCCAAAATTACATTCTTCATATCAAGAATATCCCCCTAAGCTATTAGTTAAAAATATCTTTTAATTCTTTTATTATAAAATCAAATTCATCTTTTTCTATCGTTCTAACATCTAAGATATATTTATCTTCGTTTATTCTTCCAATTATATGAGACTCACTATTTCTAAGTTTCTTTTC
>CALEBD010000366.1 GCA_937944945.1 uncultured Clostridium sp.
TTAGATTCGTACCTACTATGGGTTTAAATTTATTTATGATTTTATGGTTTATTGTAATCTTTTTTATAAAAATAGGTTGTATTTTTATAGTATTTTTTCGTTTTAAAGAATTTGGAATGGTTCATACTTATATGAATAAATTGACCGGTATATTGATTTTTATTTATCCTATTTTAAATTATTTTCTAGACTGTAAAACATATATATTTATGATTTTCATAGTTGCTACTCTAACTGCAATTGAAGAAATTTTAATAGATTTAACTATGGATTCTTTGGATTTAGATAGAAAATTTTATTTTAATATAAAGTAAGTCCGAGAAATTATAAAATAACTCGGACTTATTTTTATTTTATTGCCCTAATATTGCAGCTCCAATTATTCCAGCATCATTGCCTAAAGTAGCTATTACAATATCTGCAAACTCCTCTTCTTTATAAACAAGATGCCCCCTTACCATCTCTTTTAATCCATCTAAGATAATATCTTCTGATTTAGATACGCCTCCACCTATTGCGATTATTCCTGGATCTAGAGTATTTACTATATTTGCTATTCCTTTAGCTAGATAGCTTTTGAATCTATTTATAACTAATATTGCTACTTCGTCATTTTGTGCATATGCATCAAAAATCATCTTTGCATTTATATTAGATAAATTATTTTCACACATAGCTAGTATTGAACTTTTATATCCTTCTTCCAGAAGTTTTTGAGCATATTTTATAATTGCTGTAGCTGAGCAGTAACTTTCAAAGCAACCTTCATTTCCACAGTTGCATTTATACCATCCATCTCCAATAATCATATGCCCTATTTCAGAGCCAACACCATGAACACCACTAAAAGGTCTTCCATTTATAATAATTGCTCCACCTACTCCAGTTCCCAACGTAAGAACAACTGATGTGTCTGTATCTTTTGTACTTCCAAACTTACTTTCTGCTAGACCTGCAACAGTAGCATCATTGTCAGCAAAAACATCAAATTGTGGAAAACTTTCTTTTAATTGTTGTATAAAGTCGACTTTTTTCCAATTTAAATTTACACAATTCGCCTTACCATGTTTGTCTATATAACCAGGTATTCCAAATCCTATAGATTTAATTTGCCCCTGTTCTATATAATTTTCGTTTATTATATTTTCAATTGCAAATTTAATGTCTGCAATAATTTTATTAAATCCACCTTTTACATCTGTCTCACATGTACTTCTATAAAGAATATCGCCTAGTTCGTTTACTACTCCTATTTTTATTCCTGTTCCTCCAACATCTACGCCTATACTATACATAATATTTCCCCTTCTAGTTAATTTTTTATTTTGTTATTCTCTCTAATTATTTTAATGCATTTTTTATTGATATACTAGTTTTTCTGACTTTTTTATTTCTACAGTGTTTGAATTTAATGTTGTAGCTTCTCCAATATCTGATAATCTATCATCATGAAGTGCATTTACTAATTTGCCATTTATCGCAAAATCCATATTATACACACCTTCTGCTATGACAGTATTTATCGCTACTGTATCAGTTACTTCTGCAATGAATCCAACTTCACCTAGATTATTGAAACAAATTATTTCATCCCCATCTTGTATATTTCTCTCTAGTGCATTTTTAGAATTTATTTTAACTTTTATTTTTCCCCTTTGTTTTATCACTTTATCTTTTTCTAAAAATATAGAGTTTAATGTTTCACAGCTTGGAACAGCGACTAAATTTAGTGGATATTCCTGTCCTATATTTTCTATATATCGTGGAATTCTTTCTTCCATTTCGTCATTTATAATTTTTATTTTGCCTGATTTATTTTTTATATCTAAACGGAGTTGAAACTGCTCCTCCGCTTCTTAAAATATCTTTTTGAGTCTTATCTAAGTCGTCTACTTTTTCTAATGATTTTTGAATTAATTCATCAAAAATTTCTCTTTCTGTTTTATAAAAATAATCGTCTTTATAACCCATGTATTTTGCAAGTAAACTGAAAGTTTCCCAGTTACTTTTGCACTGAGACGGCGGTTGTATAATCTTCTTTGCAGTTGCTACAGTACAATATCCATAAGAAGTATATACATCATCTTGTTCAACAGAAAAAGTAGCTGGTAATATTATATCTGCATATTTTGCTGTATCAGTCATAAACCTTTCATGTACTACTGTAAATAAATCATCTCTCATAAGTCCTCTAATCATTTTATTTTGATTACTGATAGAGCCTACTGGATTTGATGCATATACAAATACACTTTTTATTGGATTTTTTTCGTCTACTAAGGCTGATGAAACTTGATTTAGATTTACCATCCTCGCATTATTTTCTCTAAAATCTGGGCGAGCAACTATATCTGTATCTATATATGATGAAGATGTCGGTGATGTCCCATTTTATAGCTCCTGTAAAGATTGATAATATTGTTATAAGTCTAACTGTCATTCCCCCATTTGTATATCTAGAGTTTCCACTTCCAAGAATAATGGCTGGTGATTTTGCACTTGCATATTCTCTTGCTAAATTTATAATTATATCCTTTGGAATACCAGTTACACCCTCTGCCCACTCTGGTGTATATTGTTTTAATGTTTCTTTAAATTCTTCGTATCCTTCTGCTTTTTCCAATAAAAATTGTTCATCTTGTAGATTTTCCTTAACCATGACGTTCATCATAGAAAGTGCCAACGCCCCATCTGTCCCTGGTTTTATTAATATGACTTGGTCGCAGTACCCTTGCATTGGTTTTGAATAAGTTTCTATAAGAACGACCTTTTTGCCTAATTTTCTCGCATTAATAATGTCTGGCAATGCTTGAATACGCGTTGCCTTCATGTTACTGCCCCAAACTATATAGTAGTCACTATCTTTTAATTCTCTTGGATCTAATGCACCAGTATTACCCATAACAGAGTTATATCCCGCCACTTTTGCTGATGAACATAATGTTTTTATCAGAGAACATGCACCCATTTTATTAAATAATGCATCTCCACAATTTCTATGAATTACACTCATAACTCCAGAATAATAAACTGGTAAAATTGCACTTGGTCCATCTTTATCTATGATTTCTTTCCACTTGTTAGTTATTTCTGTTAATGCTTCTTCCCATGTTATTTCTTTAAACTCGCCTTGTCCCTTTTTTCCGGTTCTTCTTAAAGGCGTTAGGATTCTATCATTTGAATGAATAGATTCTTCATAATTTCTCATCTTTCTACAAATTACACCTTGTGTCGCTGGATGATTTTTATCTCCCTTAACATTTATTATTTTTTTGCCATCTGTTTCTACAATTAAGCCACACGACGTTGGACAGTCATATGGACATATTGTCTTTTTAATCTGCATTGTAAATATTCCCCCTATATTATGTCTGTATATTATTGTGTTTTAATTAAAAAATTTAATTTTTATACATTCTAACATATTTCCAATTATTTATAATCTATTTATTTATATAAATCATTTCATCATAAGAAACTTGTTCTCTCAATTCACTTGCAACCTTTGCAGAAATCATATTTCCTTCTAGATAATCTTGAATAAGCGTAAGTTCTATCGAAAATGCTTTTGAGTAGTAAGTTCTTATTTCTTTATAATCGCCTTTAAAATCGTAGTTATGGTTGTCTTTTCCCATTTTTCTTTCATAGTACTCTATCATAAATGACATATCATAATATTCTTCGTTGTTTATATTTTTATTTAAATATTGTAATATTCTCTCACAAACAGTTTCTTTAATAAAATCAAATTGTTTCATAAACTCATTAAAGTACTCTGTAGAGTTATAGTTACTTTTTTTGTATAATCTTTTTAATTTCTTTTTAATAAGCCATATCTTAATCTCTGCAATAAATGAGCTCAATCTTTTCTTGTTGTATTTACTATATAATTTATAAAATTCGCCGACTTCTTTTGATACTTTTCCTTCTCGCACTATCTCATCGACAATATTAATCTCCATTTCTGTAGTGAAATTAAATATTTCTTGTATTTTATTTGTCAGCATTCACAATTTTGCAAATTATTAACATAATACTACATTTGCGGCTTGATTTTCTAAACAAAATTATGTATGATTGATAAAGTCACAATACATTCCCCATGTAAATGCAATTCATGTGTGCATTCCCCATACACGCATGAAGCAGGTGATGCAATTTAAAGGAGGTCCCCCTATGAGAA
>CALEBD010000367.1 GCA_937944945.1 uncultured Clostridium sp.
TAATAATTTTAGCTTAAATTTATTTAAAATTACAACATATACTATTTATAAATCTCAAATTTATTTATGTCTTTGAGCATTTTTATAATAGTCATCTGCTGATTTTATTAAACTTTGTTTTTCTTCATCAGTCAATTCTCTGACAACTTTTGCTGGAGAACCCATTATAAGAACGCCATCTGGGAATTTTTTATTTTGTGTAACTAAAGCCCCAGCAGCTATCATGCAGTATTCTCCTATTTCTGCACCATTTAGAACTATTGCACCCATACCTACAAGACTGTTATTTCCGATTTTACATCCATGCACTAATGCGTTATGACCTACTGTTACATTATCACCTATAGCAGTGTCTACATCCCATCCTACATGAATTACAGTACCATCTTGTATATTAGTATTTTCACCTATTCTTATAGCATGTTCATCACCTCTAAGAACAGTGTTATACCATATGCTTGAATTTTTACCTATTTTGACATCACCTATTATGTCCGCACTTTCTGCAACAAAAACAGATTCGTCAATCTCAGGCATAATTCCATCAAATTCTTTAATCATTTGCATTCGCCCCTTTAAATATTAATTTCCTTCTAACATTAATTTGGCTTGAATCATTATAGCACATTCAGTACGTTTCTTTTGCATTTCACATCCAAGTTTGTAAGGAACTTTTATGTCATTGTTGAAGTTGATTGCATTTGCATGACATCCACCTGAACAATAGAATTTGTTCCAACAGTTTCTACATTCATCTTTAGCATAAACGTGAGCTTCTCTGAACATATTTGTTACTTCTTGTGGTAATTCTATTTTTTCTTCTAATATATTTCCTAATTTGAAGTCTTCATTTCCTACGAATTGATGACATGGATATATATCACCTGATGGAGTTATTGCTAGGTATTCATTACCTGCACCACAACCAGTTATTCTTTTTATAACACAAGGTCCTTGATTTAAGTCTATCATAAAGTGGAAGAATGTGAAACCTTCGTCTTTTAATTTCATATCTGCATATTGAACTGCTAATTTTTCATATTCTTCAAATACTTTTGGAAGATCTTCTTCTCTTAATGCATAAGGATTTTCTTCTTCTCCAACAACTGGCTCTACAGATGTTAATTTGAATCCTTCATTAGCAAAGTGAAGTACGTCTTCTGAGAAATCTAAGTTATCTCTAGTGAATGTACCTCTTATGTAGTAGTATTTGTCTTTTGGTCTTTCAGATACTAATTTTTTGAATTTAGGAGCTATTATATCATAACTTCCTTTGTTATTTACTGTAGGTCTCATGTTGTCGTTTACTTCTTTTCTACCGTCTAAACTAAGAACTACATTGTGCATATTTTCGTTTATGTATTTTATTTTTTCGTCGTCTAATAAAACACCATTTGTTGTTATTGTGAATCTTATATTTTTTCCACGAGCTTTTTCAGCTTCTCTTCCGTACTCAACAAGTTGTTTAACAACGTCGAAGTTCATTAGTGGCTCTCCACCGAAGAAGTCTATTTCTAGGTTTCTTCTATTTCCTGAGTTAGCTATTAAGTAATCTATTGCCGCTTTACCAACTTCAAAGTTCATTATTTCTTTTGCTCCACCGAAGTCACCTTGTGATGCGAAACAATATTTACATCTTAAGTTACAATCGTGTGAAACGTGTAAACATAAAGCTTTTACAACTTTTTGTCTATTTACAAAGTTTGGATTAAATTCGTATGTATCTGTTGTGAATAATAATCCCTCTTCTTTTAAACTAGTTATTTCATCATATGCTTCATCTATTTGTTCTGCTGTGAATTTATCTTCTAACTTAGCTATTATTTCTTCTTTTGTATTTTCTTCATATAAATCAACTAATTCATATGCAACATCATCTAATATATGTACGCTTCCTCCATCTACGTCTAATACCATATTGTATCCGTTCATGGAAAACTTATGTATCATGTCTATTTCCTCCTAAAGTTAAGTTTTGTCTATTTTTTACACAAAATTTATTATAACTTTTTAAGATGATGTAATCAAGTTATACACGACTTTATTTATCGAAATATAAATATATTTAAAACAAAAACTCTCTCGCAATTATGTGAGAGAGTCTTTGTAATACTTTTTCTTATGGGTGTTTGTTTAAAAATCAAAAACAGAGTTTTTTTCAAATTTAACTCTAATTTTTTGTCCAACTTTAACTTTTTCTATATTTTTATCAACTTCCATTTGTAATGAAAGATTGTTTTCATTGTCACAATTTTTTATATGTATATTGTAAGTAAATGAATTTTCTATTACTTTTACAACAGTCATTTCAAATATATTTTCACCATCTTCTATATCTTGTGAATTATCTTCAACAACTTTCATATGATGTGCTCTTATTCCAATATGTTTAGAATTTTCGCTGACACCTTTTTCTATTTTACAGCTAAATCCCCAATCTTTGGCAAATACTGTATCTGTATTAATTATATCACAAGATGATATGTTTTTGCATCCTGTTATAACAGCTTCT
>CALEBD010000368.1 GCA_937944945.1 uncultured Clostridium sp.
CGAGGAGAAAAGAGATTTTGCAAAATACTAAGCTTAATTTTGATATACAAAAAAGTGATATTGAAGAAGTGATTTTGGAAAATGAATCTCCAGAAGATATGGTAGTTAGACTTGCATATGAAAAAGCATTTGATGTAGCAAAGAGAAATACAGATAGATTAGTTATAGGAGCAGATACAATTGTAGCTTTAGATAACGAAGTTTTAGGTAAGCCAAAAGATCAAAATGAGGCATATCAAATGATAAAAAGACTATCTAATAAAACACATAAAGTTATAACAGGAATCAGTTTAATTAACTTGAAAGAAAATAAAATTATAAAAGATTATGTAGTTAGTTTCGTTACATTTAAAGATTTAAGTGAGGACTCTATTAAAGATTATATAAATACAAATGAATCTTTAGACAAAGCAGGTGCATATGGAATACAGGGATATGGAGCTTTATTAGTTAAAAATATACAAGGTGATTATTTTAATATAGTTGGACTCCCTATTTCAAGACTTAGCGATTTATTAAAGAATCACTTTGATATAAATCTATTTTATGGAGGATGATTCATCTGCAAGATACTTTAGGTAAAGGTCTAAACATAAAAAATATGTTAATAGAAGAAAGACCGAGAGAAAAGATGCTGACAAAAGGTGTGAAATCATTAACTGATGCAGAATTGTTAGCTATTATAATTAGAACTGGAAATAAAAAATATAATGCTATAGAGCTTTCTAACCAAATATTTAAGGAAAAATTAATAAATATTAGAGATTTATATGATATAAGTATAGAAGAGCTATGTAGTATAGACGGTATTGGACTTACAAAAGCAAGCCAAATAAAGGCAGCTATAGAATTAGGTGTAAGAGCATCCAGTTATAAGCCGCCTAAATATAAAATAAATCAGCCTTGGGATATCTATAAATATTATATGGATATATTTAGATATGAATCACAGGAAATATTTAAAATAGTACTTTTAAATACAAAAAATGAAATAATAACAGATGTAGATATTTCGATTGGAACCTTAAATTCATCTTTAGTGCATCCAAGAGAAGTTTTTAGAGCGGCGATAAGAAGAAGCAGCAATAAGATTATACTCATACATAATCACCCATCAGGATGTCCCACACCATCTATAGAAGACAAAGTTGTTACAAATAGACTTGTCAAATGTGGAGAAATAATAGGCATTGAGGTAATAGACCATATAATTATAGGTGATGGATTGTATTTTAGTTTTAAAGAAAATATGTTGATTTGATATAGTGTAAGATTGAAGGGAGCGTTTAAAAATGGCAAGTGAAAAGAAACAAAAAAAACAAAAAGGATCTTTATTCGGATTCGGAAAAATGACAAAAGATATGGGAATAGACTTAGGTACTGCTAATACTTTAGTATACATTAAAGGTCAAGGTATAGTACTTAGAGAACCATCAGTTGTTGCAATAAGAGATGACAGCAAAGATGTTTTAGCAGTTGGTGAAGAAGCAAAAAGAATGATAGGTAGAACACCAGGAAACATAAAAGCAATAAGACCGATGAAAGATGGTGTTATAGCTGATTTTGATATAACACAATCAATGTTAACTTACTTCATACAAAAATCTGCAGCTAAAAAAGGTGTAGTTAGTGCGAGAATAGCTATATGTGTACCATATGGTGTTACTGAAGTAGAGAAAAAAGCAATCGAAGAGGCTGCACAACAAGCAGGAGCTAAAGAAGTATTCTTAATAGAAGAACCTATGGCAGCTGCAATAGGAGCAGGTCTTAGAGTCGAAGAGCCAGAAGGAAACATGGTAGTTGATATCGGTGGTGGTACTTCTGAAATAGCTGTAATCTCATTAGGTGGAATAGATACTGCTGAATCTATAAGAATAGGTGGTAACAAATTAGATGAAGCTATAGTTAATTACGTTAAAAAAGAATACAACCTATTAATAGGTGAAAGAACTGCTGAAGATGTTAAAATAAACATAGGTTCAGCATACAAAGATGGAGAAGAAGTAACTTCTCAAATAAGCGGTAGAGATTTAGTAACAGGGCTTCCTAAGAAAATTGATATATCTTCTTCAGAGATAAGAGATGCATTAAAAGATCCTATCAATACTATAGTTAACGGAATAAAAATAACTCTAGAAAAAACAAAACCAGAGCTTGCTGCTGACCTTATGGAAAACGGAATAATGTTAACAGGAGGGGGAGCTTTATTAAAAGGACTTGATTTATTAGTAAAAGAAGAAACTGGTATGCCAGTATTTATAGCTGAATATCCACTTGATTGTGTAGCTATAGGAACTGGAAAATCAGTAGAAGATCAAGAAATCTTTGAGAAAGTTCTAGTAGCAAACAAAAGAAGATAGAAGCTGGTGATGAGTTTGAAAAGAGACAAAAATAAACGTAAAATAAATTTTAAAGTGATAGCAACTGGTGTAGTTGCTATCACTTTAATTGGAATTGTGGGCATATCGATTGGATCAAATTCAGGAAAGAGTCCCTTTAACTCAAACATAATATTAAATGTATCATCTACATTAGAAAATGGTGTAAGTAAAGGGGTACAATTCTTTACGGGTGGATTTTCTGATATTTTAAACTTTAAATCTAATGCTAAAAAAGTAACAAAATTAGAAGAAGAAAACGAAGAACTAAAAAAACAAATAACAGAATTAAAAGGTGAGTTAGAAGATACTAGCTCATTAGAACAACTAAAAAAATCACTTAAATTCGTAGATGAAAAATATATTGCAAACCAAGTATCAGCAAAAGTTGTAAGTAAAAATGACGGTCTTTGGTACACATCTATGGTAGTAAGTGCAGGGAGTGAAGATGGAGTTAAAGAAAATAGTTTAGTTATGAATGGCTATGGTTTAGTCGGAATAGTAACTGAAGTATCATCAAATTATTCAAAAGTAATTACTCTATTAGACACAACATCATCAGTTAGTTTTAAATTATCTAGAGATTCTAATTGCAAGGGAATTATTACAACTGGGACAGGTATAAAAAACGAAGAAGTAAATAGAAATAAAGGTTTCCTACAAGGTTATATGCTTGATTCAGATTATGATGTACTTCCAGGAGATAGTGTAGTTACATCTGGACTTGGTTTATATCCAAAAGATATCGTTATAGGAGAAGTTACTAAGGTTACAGAAGATAAGAGTAAATCTTTAAAATATGTAGTAGTTAAACCTAACGTAAACTTCAAAAGTATCGACAATGTAGTAATAGTAGAACCAAGAAATATGAATTAGAGAGGTAACTATTATGAAAAAAGTATTACTTTGTATATTGGGTTTTTTTATAATAATACTTCAAAATAGTATTATTAATTATTTATCTGTTTTTGGAAT
>CALEBD010000369.1 GCA_937944945.1 uncultured Clostridium sp.
TGGTTTAGCTACAGTTAAACGGACTCTGACATATTTTACTGCTGTTTTTTCAAATGTTGCTGTGTAATCTAAATCATTTTCCGTAATTGATCCAACTTTAGTCCATGTTTCACCATCTAATGAAACTTCAATATCTGCACCTTTTAAAGCATCAGCACCTACATTAGAAGGTTGAATAACTTGAACACTTGTCATGTTGACAGCTGTAGGAAAAGTAAATTTAAATTCTTTATCCGCTGCTTGTTCTTGTCCAAACCAGCACTTAGTATTCAAATCGTTATCTAACATTTTTTCATAACTATATTCTTTAGTTGGATACCATTGATTCTTTTCGTAATAGTTATCTGTAGCGGTAATTGTTGGAATGTTTCCATCAGGTTTTACTAAGTTTGATTTAGCAGTTTTAATTGCTTCATAAGCTCCTTTAGCAGTCTCAGCATTTAAAGTATCGCTAGATAATAATGCTTTACCAGCATCTACAGCATGTTTATATGCTTCATATCCACCAACATAATCATCTTGTTTTAGTGGATATGTACTTTGTACATATAATGAATAATATTCTATTTTAACTGCTTTTGCTTTAGCTTCGATAAGTTCATCATATACTTCATCTACTTCTGCCTGTGTTGCATCAGTTTTATCATTAATAGCTTTAGCAGCTATTAATGCTGTTTTATATTCACTAAATGTTTCATTGATATAATCTTTTTCTTTTAATGCTTTTTGCATATCATCTTCAGTTAGATCTTTTATTTCTGTTTTTATTCCTATTGCTTCTAAATTATTGCTTATGATATTAGCTGCTTTTACTCTTTCAGTATTGTTTTTGTTTACTATTATTTTAAATGTAATGTCTTTTAACATTTCTTTTACTTCAGAGTGTGTTACATCTTTGAATGTTCTTTTTTCTTGTTTGTTAGTTTTGTCAGTTGATGTATTATTTTTAGCAGTTGTATCTTCAGAATTATTAGAAGTTTGCTCTGTATTATTTTTAATATTACCATCTGAAGCAACTTTATTCGTATCTTCTGATTTAGTGTTTTCAATAGAATTTACATCATTTTTATTGTTGTCTGTAGAATCTGCTGAATTTGTATCATTACTTTTGCTAGAAGCAGTGTTGTTATCTGTATTATCTAAAGATAATACTGCTTTCTTTAAATAATTTTGAGCATTTTCAGTATTATAAGATAGAGGTTTTAAGTCGCTATCATAGTATTTTGATGTAGAGTTTAAAGGGAAATTACTTAATTTCGCCCTATCAGAATAAGCATCTTTTATAATAGACTCTCTATCTACTGCAAATGAGATAGCTTTTCTTATATCTAGATTATTCAAGTACTTGTTGTCGTAGTTAAACAGTACATAGTCATAATTTCTTCCTTGATATTTATTTATTACAAAATTATCATTGTCTGTAAATTTACTTATACTACCTAATGTAACCTTGCTTATATCACTATCTAAAGATAAAACCATTTCTGTTTGTGATTCAGTATCTGGAACCATTTTAACATATACTTCTTTTTTGTTATTATCTTTATTTAAATCATAATAGTCACTATTTAATTCTAAAATCATATAATCTCGGTCTTCATATTTTTTTATTTTATAAGCACCTGAACCAACTAAATTATTTTTGGCTAATTTTAATTCATCAGTTTTTAATCCATCTAATTTATCTTTTGATACTATTGGAAAAATTAAAGTTTCTAATGAAAATGCATAGCTGTCTTTAAAGTTTATAGTTAGTTTTTTGCTTCCATGTACTGTTATTCCACTTATATTTGATACTAAACTATTATAAGCACTATCTTTATTTTCATTTATTAATTCATATGTATACTTAACATCTTTAGCTGTAAGACTTTCCCCATCATGCCATTTTATATTGTCTTTTAGGGTTATATCTATTTTTTTGTTGTTAGATGAAATACTATAAGACTCTACTAGTTTAGGTTGAATATTATAATTTTCATCTAATTCAAATAGGCTATCATACACTAAATCTAATACATAACTTACTGATTTATCCGTATTTAAAATAGGATTAATTGTACTCGCCCTTATCATTGTTAAGTTTATATATTCTGAAGTCTTTTTCGATGTCTTTACCTCATTGCTTTTTACATCAGTATCTGATTTACACCCTGTAACAAATACCATCGTAGCTAAAAGTAGACTTATTAATTTTACTACCTTCTTCATCTTATTGTACCTTTCTAGTTATAGATTTTTTTATACATTTCGTAATTATGTTTTACTTTTTCTACATAAGCAGATGTCTCTTTAAAAGGAATAGTATGTAAATTTTCTCCGTCTTGACTATATGCCTCATCAGCTAACCATTTCTTTACATTACCTGATCCCCCATTATAAGCTGCTATAACTAAATCTATATCTCCGAATTCTCTATATAGCTTATTTAAATACCAACATCCTATTCTTATATTATCTTCAGGTTCAAAAATATCTGCGTCTTTTATATCAAGTTCTTCCATGGCCCAATCTCTCGTTCCATCACCAATTTGCATAAGACCTTTTGCACCTCTTCTTGAAACTGCGTCCTTTTTAAATTTACTTTCTGCTTTTATTATGCTGTAAACTAAATCTTCATCTATATTATATTCTTTTGAATAAAATTCTACGTAATCTGAGTATTTTTTAGGATAAAGATATTTATATACTTCATCTTTTCCTATATATAAAGCTGCCCCCAATACTATTATAATAAATAGAATTAAGATTAATTTTTTTTTCACTCTCTTTCTCCTTGTAAAACGCTTATTAGCTCTAAAACTTTCTTTTGTAATTCTTCAAATGAATTTGAATTATCGATAATATAATCTGCAAACTTTACTTTTTCTTCTTGACTCATTTGAGAATTTATTCTACTAATCGCCTCTTCTTTTGTACAGTTATCCCTAGCTATAATTCTATTAATCTGTATCTCTTTTCTACAAGTTATTAAAATTAATTTTTGTATATATGGAATATAATCATCTTCTATTAATAATGCAGCATCTATCACGACAATTTTTTCGCCTTGATTTTTATATTCCTCAACTTTAGATAGTATTTTCTGTTTTATTTTTGGATGAGTTAAATTATTTAGAAGAATTAATTTTTCGTCATCGTTAAATACGATATTTCCTAATGCTCTTCTATTTAAACTTCCATCTTGATTTCTAATACTCTTACCAAAAGTTGAAAATACTTCATTTAATAAGTTTTTATCGTCAAATATTTGCCTAGCTACTATATCGGCATCTACTACTTTTATGTTATTTTCCATAAAAATAGTAGATACACTGCTTTTTCCACATCCAATATTTCCTGTAAGCCCCAATACTAACATATTTTCACCTACTTTGTTTCATACCAAGAGTTACCTGTATTTAAATCCACATCTAATTTTACATCCATAGATTGTGCATTTTCCATTTCTTCTCTTACTATCTTTTCCGCTAATTCTAACTCTTCATCTACTGCTTCTACGATAAGCTCATCGTGTACTTGAAGTATAAGTTTAGATTTCATTTCATTTTCTTTTAATTTGTTGTAGACATTTACCATAGCTACTTTTATTATATCTGCAGCACTACCTTGAATAGGTGCATTCATAGCAAATCTCTTACCTTGGTTTCTTACAATAAAGTTGCTAGCTTTTATTTCTGGTATATATCTTCTTCTGTTTAGTATAGTTGTTGCATAACCTGTTTCTGTAGCAGTTTCTACTGCATTATCCATAAATTCTTTTATTTTTGGATATTTGCTGAAATAACTTTCAATATATGCTTTTGCAGTAGGTACTGGTATATTTAAATCTTGAGAAAGACCAAAATCAGTTTTACCGTAGATTATACCGAAGTTTATAGCCTTAGCTTCTATTCTTTGTTTACTTGTAACGTCTTTTATATCTACATCAAATATTTGAGATGCAGTTTTTGAATGTATATCTTCTCCATGTTTAAATGCATCTATCATATTTTCGTCGCCACTCATATGAGCTAAAACTCTAAGTTCAACTTGAGAATAATCGGCATCGACTAATTTACAATTATCATCTGCTACAAATACTTTTCTTATATCTCTACCCATTTCAGTTTTAACAGGTATGTTTTGCATATTAGGTTCAGTAGAAGAAATTCTTCCTGTAGTTGTTATAGTTTGGTTAAATGATGAATGTATTCTTCCTGTTTTAGGATTTATTATTTTTAATAATCCTTCAACATAAGTTGAATTTAACTTAACAATTTGTCTATAGTCTGTTATTTTATCTATTATTTCATGTTTATCTCTTAGTTTTTCTAAAACTTCTGCATTTGTTGAATATCCTGTTTTAGTCTTTTTAATTACTGGAAGTCCTAATTTTTCAAATAATATTACACCTAATTGCTTTGGTGAATTTATATTAAAAGGCTCTCCTGCTAATTCAAATATTTCATTTTCTAATTCATTTATTATTGTTGTGAATTTTTCTTTTAATTCGTTTAATTGATCTTTGTCAACTTTCATCCCTATGTATTCCATAGAACCTAAAACTTCAACAAGAGGCATTTCAACATGATAGAATAATCCATCCATTTCAGTTTCTTTTAGTTTTTCTTCCATTTTTGGATATACACAGGCTATTGTATTTATTATATCTGCTGTATATGCTGAAAGTTCATCAAAATCTATTTCATCGAATTTTTTCGCTTTTGCACCTTTTCCAAGTAAATCTTCTTTTGATTTTATTTTTCTAGTTAAATATTTCATGGCAATTGCACTACATTCATATGAAGTAGAAGATTTTGAGTCAATTAAATACTCTGCTATAGTTATATCAAAATCCATAACATTTAATTCTATTTCATAAGGTTTAAGTAGTATATAATCTTCTTTTAAGTCGTATCCATGTTTTTTAATTTCAGAGTCTGATAGTAGACTTTCTATTTTTGATAGTTCATCTTCATTTATATAGTAGATTTCTTCTCCATCTAAACTTAAAAATACGTTTATGACTTTTTTATCTAGTATATTACCTTCTCTACCTATAACATCTATTATTACTTTTTTAT
>CALEBD010000370.1 GCA_937944945.1 uncultured Clostridium sp.
AATAGATATAAAAGATAATAAATGTGTAAGACTTACACAAGGCGATTTTGACAAAGTAAATATATACAGTGAGGACCCATATCTTATGGCTAAAAAATGGGTAGAGTGTGGAGCTAAATTTATACATGTTGTAAATTTAAATGGTTCAAGAGATGAAGTAGGAATAAATGACGAGACACTAGAAAAAATAGCAACATCAGTAGATATACCAATCCAAGTTGGAGGTGGAATTAGAGATGAGAAAAGAGTAAAAGAGCTTTTAGATTTAGGAATAAATAGAGTAATTGTAGGGACTATGGCGATTGAAAATAAAAATTTGCTAAAAGAATTAATTAATAAATACGGTCAAGAAAAAATAGTAGTTTCAATAGATGCGAGAAATAAAAAAGTTGCGACTCATGGCTGGGAAAAATTAAGCGACATAGATTCCGTTGATTTATGCAAAGAATTAGAACAAATCGGTGTTAATACAATCGTATACACAGATATATCAAAAGATGGAATGCTTAAAGGACCAAACTTCGATATATACAAAGAATTATCACAAAAAACTTCACTAGACATAATAGCATCAGGAGGGGTTACATCTATAGATGATATTAAAAAACTTAGAGATATGAATATGTATGGTGCAATAATCGGAAAGGCACTTTATGATAAAAAACTAGATCTTAAGGAGGTAATTGACTTATGTTAACAAAGAGAATAATACCGTGCTTAGATGTGAGAAATGGAAGAGTAGTAAAAGGAAAGAAATTTAAAGATATAGTTGATGTAGATGAACCAGCGACTTTGGGCAAATTTTATAGTGATTGTGGTGCTGACGAATTAGTATTTTACGATATAACTGCATCTAGTGAAGAGAGAAAAACTTCGCTCGAATTTGTCACAAGAGTTGCAGAAAAGATAAATATACCATTTTGTGTAGGCGGTGGAGTTAGTACTATTGATGATTTTACAAACATACTTTTAAAAGGAGCTGATAAAGTATCTATAAATTCATCTGCTGTAAAAAATCCAAATCTTATAAGAGAGGCATCAGAAAAGTTTGGAGCACAATGTGTAGTACTATCTATGGATGTAAAGAAAAACAATAAAGGCTTTTGGAGTGTGTACGTAAAAGGCGGTCGCGAAAAAACAGACTTAGATGCCATTGAGTGGGCAAAAAAGGGAGTTGAACTTGGGGCTGGCGAAATCGTAGTAAACAGTATAGATGAAGATGGAATGAAAAATGGATATGATATAGAATTATTGTCCAAGATAACTTCTACTGTAAATGTTCCAGTAATAGCATCAGGAGGTGCTGGAAATATGGATGACTTTGTAAAAGCTGCAAAACAAGCAGATGCAGATGGAATACTTGCGGCATCAGTTTTTCATTTTGGCGAAATAAAGATAAACGATTTAAAACAATATATGAAAAAACAAGGTATAGAAGTTAGAATATAAAAAATATGAAATTTAACAGATAAATATATAGAAGTAAATGGAAAAATAGCGAATATTGAGTTAAA
>CALEBD010000371.1 GCA_937944945.1 uncultured Clostridium sp.
GAGTCATATTATAAGTATTCTGACTAATGAATGTTCCACATTAAAATCTTAATGCATGCAGAGACCTATAAATATAATGGATAATCACAGTAGCTATTAGTTACTAAATTTTATAATAAAATAGATTTATTCATTAATAAAGGGAATTATAAAAATATAATTCCTTTAATTTAGTGAATAACTAACCTTGTAGGTAATGGACAAACCTAGAATTATTTGTGCCTTGTAGGTAATGGACAAACCTAAACAGAAAGAAATTATATTATTTGGAGGGGGATTATTATGATAATCGAATTAAAAAATTTTTCAGAATTAAAATCACAACTAAATAATTCAAAGGAGTATATTTTAGACGTAGAGTGTGTTTCTAACTTTTGCGTACCAATAAAAGAAAACAAGAATATACATTATTGGTTTGATTGGAAGTTAACAGATTGTGCTGAAGACATTTCATATTTATTTAACTTGGATAATTTTAATAAAGATTTTGCACAATTTATAACTACAGGTAATATCACAATTAATAATAAAGAAGTGTTCTGCTATTTATTATATTTAGGATATAAAATATCAAATCCTAAATTTTCAGCATTTGATATTGCTATTGCTAAGAGTAAATATTTCGGTATATTTAATTACGTACCAAATAAATATGAATTAATAACTATGCGTAATACAAAACTAAATGCCTTAAGAGCTGAGTTACCATTTAAATATAGTGATGAAAAAATGTTTGATATTAAAGTAAAAGAATTTATTAAAACATCTTTATACAGCAATGAAGAATTGCCAGAAGATTTTAATACAAGAGATTTATTATACAAATATATGTGGTCTAGTAAGAAAGAAACTACATTAGCAAGTTATTGTAGTGCAATTATCTTAACTAAAAGACTATTAAGACATTACAAGGAATTAACTTATGAAGATTACTGTGAGTGTTTTAATAATCTACACTTTAATAAAAAGTTAAAAAGAAAAATAGAGACACATGATATTGTAGTAAACAGACAGAAAGAATATTTAATTTCATTTAGATTAAATAATTTAATTTTAAATTATTATGAAACAGTAGTCTATAACAATAATACTACTAATGAGAATGAATTTTATAATAATATTTATAACAGATATGAATACATCAAAGGTAGTTTAACAGATAGTCTTAGAGCTAATGTAAATTCTTTAATTTTTGATTCTTTAAATGAAGACTATACTAAAAACATAGCTTTATACTATAAAGATGATGCAATAAGCTTCATTAATATATTAGTGACATTAGCAATTATATATAAAACTGATTATACTTTATTTGAAAAACTTATAGTTAAACGAAGAACAGATAATATAACAAAAGATTTAGTTATAAGATTTGCAAATGATTATTTTAAAGACCAAGAGGTTTATAATTTAGGAGATATGCTTTGTTTCGTTATAGATAAGATAGCCATTAATCTAAATAAAATAAATGACAGTTCTGTAATCTTATTTTATTTTGGAACAGATTGTATAACATTTAAAGTAAAGAATAATGTTCACCCATCTGTGGCGTATAATACTATAACTGAAGCAATAAATTCTGTGATGCCACATTTATTAAGTAATTGTCTTTTAACATCAATTTTAAATAACTGTTTTATTAAACGCCATGAGAATCTGCCAAAAGATTTATTTGATTATATGCTTAAAGTACATCCTGACAAATTTAGCAATGTACTGGCAGATGTTCATAAATTGAAAGAAGAGTTTAATAAATAAATATAATAGGGTTGTTAAGCAACCCTATTTTTCAGAATATAAACTGAGATATAAAGAACTATAATTGAGTATAAAAATACTATACTGTGTTGGCGTGTAAGTATTTATAACATTTACCTTAAATAAGATTCTTTAGTTCAACACCACCTAAATAAAATGCTACACTATAGTAACTTGAAAAGAGTTTGGAGGTGGTTATTATGAAAGCTAATATTTATGCTAGTAGAAAGCATGGTATAAAGATGACAAAGAAAGAAATTAAAAGACAATATAATAGTATGTGCGGAGAAGTAAAAACTTTTACTGTTGACAATTATGTTCCCACCATAAAAGAAGGTTATATAAGAATAGTTAAATAGTTTAAGCGAGTTTAAAGGAGGATTATATCTATGAGTAATTATACTGAAAAGCATACTGGTAGATTTTTATTATTCGGTTTTGATGTTTATTACCCTAAAGGAGGTTTGGATGACTGTAAAGGTTCATTTGATTCTAAGGACGAGTTATTAGAAATTTTGAATGACACTTTACCTTTTGATAACTATCAAGTTTTAGATTTAGAAACTTATACAGAATTAGATTATAAATATGATGATTTTGGTGACATAACAAAATTATGTGAAGAAATTTTTAAAGATATTTCAGAACTATCTTAATTAATAAATTTAATTGTTATAGCTACTAAGAATAAGTATATTGCGTTAGTTACGCAACAGCTATAAAGGATTTTAAGTTAACATTAAACCTAGACATAGAAGGTGAAGGTGCTAATGTTTACTATAAGGTTGGAGATAAGTTTAAACTATTTGAATGTAAAGGCAAATACTATATGCAAATAGTAAAAAGAATTTTAAAGGAAACTTTTATTACTCTTAGTAAAGAACACTTCAGATAGTTAATAAAATAAAAGGAGAATATTATGAAAGAGTTAGATGTATTTGGAGTTAGTAGAAAAAATCCTACATTAGATGTAGCTAAAGCATCTTTTGGATATTTTCGTTTACCACAAAATATAAATGGTTTCTTTAAGTCTTTCCTATTTCTAATGGATGAAGAACATGATTATTACTTCTATGGAGAAAATAATTTGTGTTCTAAATTCACAGTGAAATTTGTAGGCAATGAAATGGTAACTGTAAAATTAAAAGACTTTAAAAACATAAAGGTATTAAGAAGCATAGTAGGTTCTTATTCTTCATCTTATAAGAAAAGAATTAAAATCTATTATAATTCAGATGAAAACTATTTAGTAGAAAAGTTTGAAAAACTATTAGAAATTAATGCTAGAGTTCTAGAGAAATGCATGGTTATAAAAGAATCAATAATTTATTGTGATAACGTAGATGCAATTCCTAGCACTCCAGTACCTATGATAATAGCTAATGAAATAGAAGTGTTCATTGGCTATACAATGAAGGTTTTAACTTGTCCAAAATTTAACATAAATATAACACCTAGTTATGAACATATAGTTAATGATGGAAGTTTTGTAATTATTAGTGATACAATGAAGAATGATATTGCACACTATGAAGCATTTAGATAGTTGATAGTATTATTGTCCGATTGAATAATAATTTTTCAAATTTATGTGCAACACTTCAACTTAACTCACGTCTATAAGTACGTGATTGAAAAGAAGAAAGAATAACACATTAATGACGAATAACGTATAGAATAATAAACCTCTATATAAGTAAGAAGAGTATTTTACAAAATCATTAATAGTATTATGAGAATAACATTACTATTTAAGGGGTAAAATGGAATGATTTAAAGTACTATGAGATAGAAGAGTTCAGGAATTTAAGACAATCTAATGTGTTCCTAAAAACTATAGAAAAGATTGTATAAGATTGGAGGATGCAGAAAATGAATTATTACGATTTTGCAATTAAGAATTTAAAAACTGCTCAATTACATGTTAAGTATGATGGTGACACAGATGAAATAGTGGTTGCTTGTCAGCAGTACTTCGAAAAGGCTTTTATACAACTATTGTTACTTAGAGATGGTTCGATTTATAAAACACATAAAATATCTTTTTTAGTTAGAAAGTTATCTATAATTGAATTCTCAATGAATGAAGATTCATTGAGAATAATTGAAGATTATTATTTTGATAAAAGATACCCTAGTGAAGTTTATGAAGAAACCAGTAAAGATGAAGCTATGAAAGTCTATAACCTAGCAGTTGAGTTAAAACCTACAATCGAATATTATTTAAAAGAGTTTGAGAATAATAAAAAAGACAATCTTAGAAGTTGTAATGTCTTTGATGATATTTAAATTAAAGGAGATTAATAGTGTTAATAACTAAAATGTGTATGTATTGTAAATACAGAAAAGATAGAGCTTATAATAATTCTTATTGCTCCTTAGTGAAAAAAGAAATAAAAAGAAATAACAATGGAGAGTTACATTTGTTATGTAAAGAGTTAGTATTGAGAAAATAGTTTGATTATAGAAGTGTTATATCAGTAATATATACACTCACAATAATTAGTTTGTTATAAAGGGGTGTTAATTTATGATAGTAAGAGAAAATGGTATTGTTAAAGTAACTATTGATAGTAGTGATGAAGCCTTACTACTTATGGACGGCTACATAATTCAAGCTTTGGATTTAGCAGAGTCATTAGATTGCGAATGTTATGCTGTTAATTCTGATAATTTAATATGTGCCAGTAGTTTAATTTATGGTAAAAGATGTAGAATATTTACAATTAGAGAATATAAAAATAAAAGTCCAGAGATTTTCTTTAGTGACAAGTTTTTAAGTAAGGATTTAATAAATAGATATTCAGATATAGTTGAATGTACTTCTACCAAAAATACTGGTAATAATTTAATGTTTAAGCTAGAGGATTTACCTTTAGAAGTTTTGTCTGAATTTTGTAAATGTGTAATAAAAACAAGAGAAGATTCACAGACTGAATATAGGTTAAAGAGAAGGAAGTACTGGATAGGGGAGGTTATTCAATGAAAGAAAATAATATATCAAAAGACTTAGAATCTAAGTGTATTAAATTGGATAGTGCTGGTACTGAAGAAGAATGTGCATGTTCAAACTACGATATGAGTACCGGAAAATGTGATAATACAGGTGACTGTTGTGATGGTTGTTTTTCATTAACATTCTTTTAGTAATATGAGTTAATATGGAGGTATATTTATGGGAATTGTATTAAAGAGATTGATAGATAGTTTAGAGGACGGTTTTGTAGTAATCCGAGTTAATATAAAAGAAGATGAATATTTTGGTGAAGCTATAGTTCAAGCACCTAACGGAACACCTAGTAGTTGGAGTTATAATAAAGAATTAGGAGTTTGGGAGTAATTAATTATAGTTTAGCAAAATATCTAAAAGAGATTAGCCATTAATCATAAACTAATCTCTACAGAAGACTTGTTGAGTGTGTAGTGTAATTGAATAATCGTATTAGGAGTTGATATATTGAGAAAAGATATGTTCTTCTTTGCAGATAAAGATTATAAGCTTTTAGTAGCAAATAAAGATATTATGGGTTTTGAGGATAATTGTCTAGTTTTATGTGAACAAATGATAGAGAAGGTACTTAAAGGCATTTTAAAGGAAGAAACTGGAGAATATCCAAATAAAAATAATTTAAAATTATTATTAAGAAGTTGTAGCTTTTTTGATAAATATAAAAATTATATTCCATTGTGTTCAGACTTAACTGATTGTTACTTTGAGAGAAGATATGAGTCTGATGAATATTATGAATATTCTAAAGAAGAGTATTTATCTATGGTTAATGAGTCTATAGAGTTTTATAATTTACTTCTAAGTGAAAGAAACACGTCAAATTTACATGACACTAATATAAAGGATTTATCTGTATTCAATTAATTATAGTTTATTAATAAAAGAGATTAGCCACTAACCATAAACTAATCTCTTTAATTTAGTAAACAATAATAATTATAGCTTATAATTATTTTAAAGTATTACTATATAAATTGGATTCAGCTAACAGTTAGTTAATACTGAAATCCGTTATAATAACGTGATTAAAAGAATTACTATAACAGTACTGAACTTTCACTCATTAATGTTACTTGAACTTAAAAGGTGTAACACTCCAGTGATATTTAGTTACATTATAGTAACTTGAAAATAGAGTTAAAGAGAAAGTTGTATGTTTTTACTACAAGAACTTAATATTAAAATAATTACATAATTAAAATTATTTTGTAGTTAAAATATTGATTTTCGCTTCAGCCCTAAGAACATAAGATAACCTATAGCAACATGAATAATAAAAAGAAGTTATAAACTAAAGTATAAGACCCAAAAAATATTAAAAATGGCAAAAGGGTAGAATTTAATTATTAAAATAAAAATATGATTAATTTCAGGGGGAATAAAATTATGAGAAAACAAAAATTAAAAAACATTATAGCTATGGGATTAGTTGTTGCAATGTCAACAGGTATTGTTGCTTGTAATAAAACAGAAGCTGTAGATACAAACAAAGGTAGTGTAACCGAAAACTCAAATTCTAAAACAGATACTGAAACATCTAAGAATGACAAAGAAAATGCTAAGGAAGAGCAACCTTCAGTAGAAGTAAAACCAGAACAAAATGTAACTTCTAACATAAATGGTCAATTCTGTTATTATTCATTAGTAACATTTGATTCAGTTAAAACTGGTACAGTTACTAATGTTGATTCAGTATTAAATGTTAGAGTTGAACCTTCTTTAACAGCAACAGTGGTTACTAAAATCACTAACGGAACAACAGTTCAAGTGTTAGCTAAAGCAGGTGACTGGTATCAAGTTAATGTAAATGGTACTGTTGCATTTGTTCATTCTAATTATGTTAAGGTAGATGGAATTGAGTATAAGTTCACTCATGACATAAATGAAAGACCATACGTTACAAGTAAACCAAGTGCAGGTACTATTTCAGGTAAACCTACATCAAGTGATGATAAGAAACCAAGTAAACCAAATAATTCTAAACCAAGTAAACCAAGTATATCAGATAGACCAAGTATTTCTGTAAAACCATCTGAACCAAATAAGCCTGTAGAACCAAGTATTCCATCAACTCCAATTGTACCAAGTACACCAGTAGAACCTGAAAAACCAGAAGTTGAGAATACAGCTCCAGTAATTACAGGTTTAGATTTAATAATTACAGGTTTAAACACAGAGTTTAAAATATCAGATTTAAATTTAAAAGCAATGGATAAGGAAGATGGAGATATCACTTCTAAAATAAAAGTGATAGACAGTAATGTTGATACTTCTGAAGCAGGAGAATACTATGTAACTGTATCTGTTACTGATAGTAAAGGCTTAGAAACAAAATTAACATTAACAGTAACAGTTGTTGAAAAAGAAGAAGATATTCCTCAAACAGAATTAAATGCTGTTCCTACAATTACAGGTAATGATGTTACTATCAAACAAAATGCTATATTTAGTTTAGATATGTTAAATATAGTTGCACAAGATGCTGAAGATGGTACATTAAAGTTTGAAGTAGTTTCTAATAATGTTAATGTAGCTGAAGCAGGTAAATATCAAGTTAAGGTAACTGCTAAAGACAAACAAGGTGCAACTTGTACAAAAGTATTTACTGTAACTGTAGAAGCTGTAGAAACTGAAAAACCTGTTGAACCTGGTGTTATTAATGGTGCACCTACTATTACAGTTGCTAAAGAATCAGTAACAGTAATAAAAGGTTCAAAAGTAGATTTATCTGCTTTCGGTGTTAAGGCTGAAGATAAGGAAGATGGAACTTTAGAAATTAAGTGTGATTCATTCCCAAGCACAGATTCTGTTGGTAGCTTTAAATTCTCAGTTTATGCTGTAGACAAAGAAGGTGCTAAGACTTCAAAAGAGTTAACATTAGTAGTTGCTGAAAGTCAAGTTGATATAAATGAAGCTCCAGTATTAACAGTTGAACATGAAACTGTTACTGTTGTAAAAGGAGATAAAGTTGATTTATCTGCATTTGGAGTAAAAGCAACAGATAAAGAAAATGGAGACTTAGAAGTTAAATGTGACTCTTTCCCTTCAACAGCTAAAGCAGGAACATTTAAGTTTGCTATTTACGCTGTAGATAAAGAAGGTGCTAAGGCTTCAAAGGAATTAACATTAATTGTTAAAGAAAAACAAGAAGCTATAAACAATGCCCCAGTTATAACAGTTGAGAAAGAAACTTTAAGTGTGAAAGTAGGTACTTCAATATCTCTTGCAGATTTCGGTGTTAAAGCTACCGACGTTGAAGATGGTAATTTAGAAGTTAAATGTGATTCTTTACCATCAACTGCAAATGCTGGAACTTTTAAATTCTTTGTTTATGCAACAGATAAAGAAGGTGCTAAGACTTCAAAAGAATTAACTTTAGAAGTTGTTAAAGAAAATACAGCTCCAGTTATCACAGCAAACAATGTTACTATTAACTTAGGTGAACCTTGGGATTTAAGTATGCATAACATTAAAGCTGTTGATTCAAACGGTAAAGATATCACAGATAGAGTTCAAGTAGAAACAAACTGTGATGGTACAAGACATGGTGTATTCCCAGTTATAATAACTGTAACTGATGATGCTGGATTAACTTCAACATTAACTGTAACTGCATTTATAAACTCTGTACCTCCAACAGTAACTATACAAGATGTGTTCGAAGTTCAATTATATTCTTCATTTAATATCTATACTGATATCCCTGTTACAGCAGTAGACGTATTTGGTAATGCAGTTACTAATATAGAATTTAGTGGTGAAGTAAATACTAATGTTGCTGGTGAATATACTGTAACTGTAACTGTAATGGACAAATTATATCAAAAGACAGTTAAGACTGTTACTGTAAGAGTTGTAAGACCAGAAGGATTAATGAGTCCTTTCTCAGCTGAATTTAGTAATATAGTTAGCCAAGAAATGGATAGATTAGTAAATGAATACAGAGTTGCAAATAACAGAGATGCTGTTGCTGTACAAAGTTTTGCTATTGAATGTGCATCATTAAAAGCACAACACATGGTTGATAACAATTATTTCGACCACACTTATAACGGACAATTCATTTGGGACATTTACCCAGAATATAGAGAAATGGGAGTTTGTGGTGAAAATATATTAAAGATGAATATATTTGTAAACAAAGAATATACAGCTGAAGAAGCTAAGAGTTTAGCTAATGATATGTTCACTTATTGGAAAGAATCTCCTGCTCACAGAGCAATGATGCTTTCTGATTGGAATACAGGTTATGGTTTCTCATTCAGAGTAACTAATGACGGAACTGTATATGCTGTTCAAGAATGGGTTGTAAGTTAGTTATTTAGAGGAGTACTTAAGTACTCCTCTTTTTACATAAAAACATTTGATAAAGGAGTTAACATAAGATATGGATTATAAAGAAGCGACTCAAGAAACAAATGGAGTATTATTAACTGGAGTAAGAAATTTTGGTTTAGTGGAAACATTAGATAATGGTTCAACATTCAGATGGTCAGTTAGGTCTAATAAAGCAGCCGGTGTAGTGAATGGTAAAATCATTATTCTAAAATATTTAGACGAAACAACATTGTATATTCATAATATAACACTAGAAGAGTTTTATGATTTTTATGAAAATTATTTTGACTTAAAAACAGAGTACCAACCAATTATAGATGAACTAAGAATGAAAAATAAACCATTGGAAAATCTTATTCCTGCTGAAAGTAAATTAAGATTAGTAAGGCAAGATTATGTAGAAAGCATAATTACTGCTATGATATCTCAGAACAACAATATCAAAAGAATTAAAGGAATAGTAGATAATCTGTGTAATAGATATGGAAAACTAATATATGTTGGAAAACGTAGAGTTTATGCATTCCCAACTTTAGATGAATTACAAAATCTAACTGTTGATGACTTTAAAAGAATTGGTTGTGGTTATAGGTCAGAAGGTTTGTATTTAATATGTAAAAGAATGAAAGTGCTTACAGATGCGTATGGTTCACTAGAAGCTTATTTTGATAAAATGACTTATGACTGTCTAGAAAGAACTCTTATATGTGAAAAACAAATCGGACCTAAAGTAGCAAGTTTTATTGTCACAATGACAGGTTCTTGTAAAAACTTTAATAAATCATTTGTTATAGATACATGGATATCTACAGCTATGAAAAATTTATTCAATGTTTATGCAGATAAGTCACCACAGTTTAGCAAATGGTTAGATGAACATTTCGGTGATAATTGTGCAATAGCACAACAAAATATATTTTACTATTATAGAAATAAATAAACTATGAGGTGATATTATGAATATATAAAAGAGCAAATCAGATTTAGTTAAATCTATTAAAAGCAAGTGTCCAAGTATTATTAGCAGATATTAATGCGCCATTTGTAAACAGTGAAGATACTGACTTAGAATTATTAGATTTACTAAAGTCTGTACAAGATAACTTATTAGAAATTTTAGAGAAGCAAATAGCTTTATAGTTTAGAAGTAGATTTATAGAGCTACTCTATAAGGGTAGCTTTATTAAGTTTATTTTATAATAAACTAGCAATTACTTGGAGGTTTTTATTTTGAATAAGATAAAACTTTCACTTAGAAAGAAAATAATAAAAACATCATTTTATCTAATAGCAATTCTTTTATTAAATCTAGTAAAGTTACCTGTTAAACCTTTATTAGATAATACAATAAGTAATCCTTTTGTATTATTTCTTGATAGTATAACTGGTGGTGCATTTACAGGTTTAGCTATTAGTTGTTTAGGTATAATACCTTTTGCAAATGCAGGTATGATAGTATCACTATTGGCTACAATAGTTCCAAAACTTCAGAACCTAAGATATGAAGGAAATTATGGTTCTAAGAAAATTAAACTATTAACAAATATAATAGGAACCTTAATAACTATAGCTATGTCTACCATCTTAGTAAGTTACCTAAGTTTAAATGGCATATTATATAATAATCTACTCATAAGTAAGATTGGTATAGTGTGTTTAATTTCTGTGGGGACATTTATAGTAAATGCTTTATGTAATAAGATATCAGGAGTTATGAGGGAGGATA
>CALEBD010000372.1 GCA_937944945.1 uncultured Clostridium sp.
ATATAACCCCTCCTGACTATTATTTTTGTCATTATGACAATTATTCTTGTCATAATTAATGATATGATATGACAAGCATAGTTGTCAACCATTATTTAATATTTTTTACAAAAAAATAAGCAGCCTGTATAGACTACTCTTTTAGTTATATATTTTTAAATTTATTTTTTAAAAGCATTAATTATGTTTGATAAAAATTCTATCTTATCATTAAATTCTTCTTCATTACAATTTATAACAGCCATTTGACCACCTATAAAAAATTTTGTAAATAAATTAACATCTTCTACTTGAAGTTCTCCCTTATCTACTTTATGTTGAATATACTTTTTCATAGGTCTTTCTATTTCTTTTGACATGTAAAATTCTAGTTGTTTGTGGAAAATTTCATTATCTGTCTTATCAAAGAACTTTTTATACTTGTAATTTTCTTCTCCTTGTATCATAACCCTTTTTAATTTTTTTATTATCTCATCTAAAGATAAATCTATTTTACTAAATAAAATCAAAAATGGCTCGCTACATTCTTTAGCATATTGGGTTACTGCTGTTTCATATAATTCATGCTTATTTTTAAAATAGTGATAGCACAAACCAGGTACCACATCAGCTGCCTTTGCTATATCCTTCATTGTTGTTGTCTCGTATCCCTTTTCTGCAAAAACTTGCATAGCTACATCTATAATTTCCTGTTTTCTTATTTCTGGATCTTTTGATACCCTCATTTTGCCCCCTAATTCCCTGTTTTAATTTTTACACTATGATAGTAGCACTGTGTTGAATATGTGTCAACGAATTTCATTCTAATTTTTTCCATCAACAATAAACCCCTATATATAAAATATATAGGGCTCATTTTAAATCTATTTATAAACTTCTCATTTTTTCTAGTTGATTAAATACACTTTTCATATCATTTCTTATTATTTGTTGTTGAATTTTAAACATCTCTCTATAAAATTTAGTATTTTCTTTATTTGGAGTATAAACTTTTTTAACTTTAACTACATCTAAAAGTGCTTTTTTCAAATCGTGTATGTCACCTACTGCATAAGCGGCAAGTATTGCATCCGAAAGTACTGCACCTTCGACATTTTCTAATGTTACTACTTCACTTCCTAGCATGTCGGCCTTAATTTGATTCCATAAAGAACTTTTGCTCCCGCCTTCCGTCACAACAATTCTATCTAAATTACATCCTGCATTTCTATACATGTCTGCAACATAAATATAATCATAACCTATCGCCTCAAGCACAGCACGCCACATAATTCCTTGGTCCGTATTTGTTGTCAAATTTAAAAACGCTCCACTTGCATTTTCTATTCCTACAGAACCACCTTGTAGATAAGGAAGAAATAATACACCTTCACATCCTGGCTTAACTTTTTCAGCCTTTTGTTGTAGTTCATCATAATAAGAAGATTCACCAACCTTATCACAAATATTATCTCTAAACCATCTAAGCGATAACCCGCCAGTTCTTATGTATCCCCAGTAAAAATAAGTATCTGGCAATGTTCCACTACAGAAAATTAGACCAGAGTCTTTTGTGCTCAATTTTTCATTTATTTGATCTGTTGTTACAGTAAACATTGAACAAGTCCCTGCTACATCAGATGCCATGTTTGGATTTATTATTCCGCAAGCGATATTAGATTGCATTGTATCACCTGCACCTGCTACGATAGGTATTCCAGATGGTAATCCCAATTTTTCTACCATTTCATCACATATATTCCCTACAATATCCCATGGCTTAACTATTTTAGGCAACATCCTCATAGGTATATCTAAAAGTTTCATTTGCTTTTCTGACCATTTTTTATTTATAACATCATAACCAAGCGCCCATCCCGAAATAGTCGCCCAATCTATAAATGCATCATCAGCTTTTAATCCTGCTAATTTTGCCAAAACATAAGGTCCATTATTCAAAAGTTTTGCACCATTTTCTCTGAACCCTTCTATATTTTTTAAAAACCAACGCGCAAATAATGGTGGATAAAACGAATCTACATACGCATTTCCACTTTCACTTGCCCATATATTTTCTACATTTTCATTTAACCATTTTGCATCTTCTTTTGTTCTAGAATCTAGATAATTTATGTATGGAGTTATAGGGTTTAAATTTTTATCTACACCTACAATCCCACAGATTACACCATCTCCACAAATAGCTCTTATGTCTTTGGGATCTATACCACTAGCTTCAATACAGTATTTTATACCTTCAATTACACCATCTAAATAATCATCGACATCCATTTCAAGCCACTCTGGTTTTGGACATTTTAAATTAGTTGCTATTTGTGTTTTTGCCATACAAACCATATCATCCCTATACAAAGCTGTCTTTGTACTTTGAGTTCCACAATCAAATCCAATATAATACTTCGTCATTTACTATGCCTCCAAATTTCTTATATCTTCGGATTAAAAAAGCTCGAAGAAAATATCTCCGAGCTACATATTACCTAAATTCTAAAACATTCTTCTCTCATCCAGACTTTACTGTCGGCTTTGGAATTTCACCAAATCAACTATAAAAATAGTTCGCGGGCTT
>CALEBD010000373.1 GCA_937944945.1 uncultured Clostridium sp.
AAATTAAAACTATTAAATTATACATAATTGTAATTATAAAAATATATAAATTTAGGGGGAAGGAAAATGGCAAAGATACATGTACCTTATTCAAAAGACGGCATGGATTTAAATATAGAAGATAAAAATCTTTTAAAAGTTTTGACATCAAAGGCACACGACTTTAAGCCAGAAAAAAGTGAATCTCAATTAGTAGAAGATTCTATGGATAATCCAATTGGCTCTAAAAAATTAGAAGAATTAGCAATTGGAAAAAAGAACATTGTAATAATTACAAGTGACCATACTAGACCTGTTCCAAGTAAAGTTACAATGCCTATAATTCTTAGAAGAATAAGAAGTGTAAATAAAGAAGCTAAAATAAAAATATTAATAGCTAATGGATTTCACAGACCTACAACAAAAGAAGAGTTGATATTTAAAATGGGTGAAGAAATAGTTGAAAACGAAGAAATAGTGATGCATATATCAACTGATGATTCACAAATGGTAAAAGCAGGTGTATTGCCATCTGGGGGAGATTTTTATCTAAATAAAGTAGCATTTGAAGCTGATTTATTAATAGCAGAGGGATTTATAGAACCACATTTCTTTGCAGGATTTTCTGGAGGAAGAAAGAGCATACTTCCTGGAATAGCATCAGCAAAGACTATAATGTATAACCACTGTAGTGAGTTTATAGACAGCAAAAATGCTAGAACAGGAATACTTACAGATAATCCAATACATAAAGATATGGTATATGCAGCAAAAAAAGCAAATCTAGCATTTATAGTAAATGTTGTTATAGATCAAGATAAAAAAGTAATAGCATCTTTTGCAGGTGATGTTGAAGAAGCTCATAAAGTAGGGTGCGATTTTGTAACAGAATTATCAAAAATAGATGCAACTCCTGCTGATATAGCAATAAGTACAAATGGTGGATATCCACTGGATCAAAATATATATCAAGCTGTCAAGGGGATGACAGCAACAGAAGCTACATGTAAAGAAGGTGGAGTAATTATAATGATTGCCGCTTGTAATGATGGTCATGGAGGTCAATCTTTTTATGATAATATTGCAAATGCATCTTCGCCAACTGAAATACTTAATAGAGTAAGAAGCGTAGATAAGGGTGAGACAGTACCTGACCAGTGGGAATTTCAAATACTAGCGAGAATTCTAGAAAAATATACAGTAATCATGGTTACAGATATGTGTGACCCACAAATGATAAAAAATATGCATATGAAACACGCGTATAACTTCGATGAAGCATTAAAAATGGCATATGAAATAAAAGGCAATGATGCAAAAGTAGTCGTAATACCAGATGGTGTTTCTGTAATAGTTAAATAAATGGAGGGGTAGAATATGGAAATAGTAGTATGTGTGGAACATCAGAAGTTGAAGTAGATCCAGTTACAGGAGTATTAAAAAGAGATGGTGTAGATTCAAAAATGAATCCATATGATTTATTTGCTCTTGAAACAGCACTAAGAATAAAAAAAGAAAACAATGCAACTCTTAAAACAATAACAATGGGACCACCACAAGCAAAAAAAGTAATAAGTGAAAGTTTTTCAATGGGTGTTGATGATGGAGCTATAGTAAGTGATAGAAAATTTGGTGGTGCTGACGTTTTAGCAACAGCTTATACTTTGGCACAAGGTATACACAAAATAGGAAATCCAGACTTAATAATATGTGGTAAACAAACAACTGACGGTGATACTGCTCAAGTTGGACCAGAAATAGCTGAATTTTTAAATATACCACATGTTACAAATGTAACTAAAATAATTGAGATAGGGGAAAAATCAATAGTAGTTGAAACTGATCTTCCAACAACTTTAGAAGTATGTGAAATAAGTTATCCATGTTTAATAACAGTTGAAAAAGATATATTCCAACCAAGACTTCCATCTTTTAAATTAAAAATGGCAACTAAAGATAAGGAAATACCGATGATAACATTAAAAGATATGGATGATACTGATGAAAAACACTATGGACTTAATGGTTCAGCAACACAAGTAATAAGAATCTTCCCACCAGAACCAAATACTGATAAAGATATAGTTCGTGGGGATTGTGAAGAACTTACTGAAACATTATTTAATAAAATAGTAGATTTAAAAATACTTTAGTTTGAGGGGGATATAAAATGGCAAAGATAGTAATCAATCAAGATAAAATAGATAATATAGAAAAAGTCTTACAAATATGTCCATTTGATGCAATGGAAGAAGTAGACGGAAAAATAGAAATAAATGCGGCATGTAAAATGTGTAAAATGTGTGTCAAAAAAGGACCAAAAGGGGCATTTATATTTGAAGAAGATGAAGTAGTTTTAATAAATAAAGATGAGTGGAGAGGTATAACAGTTTATGTTGACCATAATGATGGAGAAATACATCCAGTCACTTATGAATTAATAGGAAAAGCGCGCGAACTTGCAGCAAAAATAAACCATCCAGTAAACTGCGTATTTGTAGGAAATAATATAAAAGATAAATGCGGACAATTACTTGATTATGGAGTAGATGAAGTATTTGTATACGATTCTGAAGAATACGATAAATTTAGAATAGAACCTTACAGTGTAGCATTAGAAGATTATATAAATAACAACAAACCTTCTATAATGTTAGTTGGAGGTACTACATTAGGTAGATCACTTGCACCAAGACTTGCTGCTCGTTTTAGAACAGGACTTACAGCAGACTGCACAATACTTGATATACAAGAAAATACAGATTTAGACCAAATAAGACCAGCATTTGGCGGTAATATAATGGCTCATATAAACACTCCAAACAGTAGACCACAATTTGCAACAGTTAGATATAAAATATTTAATATACCAGAAAAAGTAGAAGAACCTACAGGAAAAATTACTTTATGTTCAGTAGAAAAAGAAAAATTAACTTCTAATATAAAAGTGCTTGAAACTAAAATAAAAAATAAAGTAGTTGGAATAGAAGAAGCAGAAGTAATAGTTGTAGCATCAAGAGCATTTAAAAAAGAAGAAGATTTAAAGATGCTAAATGAATTAGCAGATGTACTTGGAGCACAAATCGCAGGAACTAGACCGACTATAGAATGTGGATGGGTAGACCCTAAGAAACAAATAGGTCTTAGTGGTAGAACAGTAAAACCAAAATTAATAATAACTTGTGGTGTATCAGGAGCAGTACAATTTGTAGCAGGTATGAAAGGCTCTGATTATATAATAGCTATAAACCAAGATGAAAAAGCACCTATATTTGACGTTGCACACTTAGGTATTATAGGGGATATATATGAAATAATACCTAAGCTTACTGGAAAAATAAAAGCAATGAAAAATGAAAATAAACAAAAAGTAGCACAAATGGCAGAATAGGGGGGAATTAAAATGTACAAAAAAATAGATCAAAATGATATAGATTTTTTACTAACTATTTTAGATAAAGAAGATGTAGTAATTGGTGATGATATTAATGAAGATTATGCTCATGATGAGTTAGCAGGTGAAATAAAATATCCTGAAGTATTAGTATTTGTTCATACTACAGAACAAGTTTCAAAGATAATGAAATATGCTTATGAAAATAATATACCAGTAACACCTAGAGGACAAGGTACTGGGCTTTCTGGAGCGTCTGTTGCCATTTATGGAGGTATAATGCTATGTCTTACTAAAATGGATAAAATATTAGAATTAGACGAAGAAAACTTAACATTGACAGTTGAACCAGGTGTATTATTGATGACAATAGCACAATATGTAGAAGATCATGATTTATTTTACCCACCAGACCCAGGTGAAAAAAGTGCTGCTATAGGTGGTAATATAAATACTAATGCAGGTGGGATGAGAGCTGTAAAATACGGTGTTACAAGAGATTATGTAAGAGGTCTTGAATGTGTACTTCCAAATGGAGAAGTAATAAATGTTGGTGGTAAAGTAGTTAAAAACTCTTCTGGATATTCAATAAAAGACTTAGTAGTAGGTTCAGAAGGACAACTTGCTATAGTAACTAAAGCTATATTAAAATTACTTCCACTACCTAAAAAAGCAATAAGTTTATTAATACCTTTCCCTGATTTAGCTCTTGCTATAGATACTGTGCCTAAAATAATAAAATCAAAATCTATACCAACTGCTATAGAATTTATGGAAAGAGAAGCTATAATAGGTGCTGAAGAGTTTTTAGGTAAAAAATTCCCAGATAACTCATCAAATGCTTACTTATTATTAAAATTTGATGGTAATTCAACAGAAGAAATTGAAAGAGAATACGAAAACGTAGCTAAACTTTGCTTGGAATGTGGAGCATATGATGTATTAATAGCAGATACAGACGAAAGAAATGAATCAATATGGTCTGCAAGGGGAGCATTCTTAGAAGCATTTAAAGCTAGCAGTGAAATAGATGAATGTGATGTAGTTGTGCCAAGAGATAAGGTTGCAGAATTCGTTAGATTTACTCATGACATACAATCAGATGTAGGACTTAGAATAAAAAGTTTTGGTCATGCAGGAGATGGTAACTTGCATGTTTACCCACACAAAGACGATTTAGATGATAAAACATGGCATGAAAGACTTGGTAAAGCATTTGATTTAATGTTTGCAAAAGCTAGGGAATTAGATGGTGAAGTTTCTGGAGAACATGGAATAGGTTATGCAAAGAGTTTATATTTTGTAGAATCTAAAAATGAAACTTATATAAATTTATTAAAAGGAATAAAAACTGCTTTTGACCCTAAACACATATTAAATCCAGGAAAATTATATAAAGTAAACTAAAAATAATAATAAATTTACAAATAAAACTTATGAAAGTAAGAGAGTCTGCGCGATGTAGGCTCTCTTATTAATTTATAATAATTATATATATTTAGTTATTTGGGTTAAA
>CALEBD010000374.1 GCA_937944945.1 uncultured Clostridium sp.
CAGACATTTTTGCTACTTTTAATCCACAAGCTGCAACTAGTGGACCTAATGCCATTGATGTTTTATCGCCAACTCCACCAGTTGAGTGTTTGTCAGCTTTTATACCTTCTATTGAAGATAAGTCTATTACATCACCACTGTTCATCATAGCTTTAGCTAAGTATGAAGTTTCTCTTTCGTTCATTCCATTTAAAACTATAGCCATAAGTAATGAACTTATTTGATAATCAGGTATAGATCCATCTGTTACACCATCTACAAAAAATTGAATTTCTTGGTCTGTTAATTCTTCGTTATATCTTTTTTTATTTATAACATCTACAAAACGCATATCTATTTCCTCTTTATTTTAGTATCCTTGTGCTTCTTTACCTTTTATTAAGTTTATTGCAGAACTTGTTCCTATTCTTTCACAACCTTCATTTATAAACATTTCAAGGTCTTCTACAGTTTTAACTCCACCTGCAGCTTTTATTTTTACATTTTCTCCTATGTGTTGTTTGAATAATTTTATATCTTCTATAGTTGCACCAGCAGTTCCAAATCCAGTTGATGTTTTTATGTAGTCTGCTTTTGCATCTGTAACACATTTACACATAGCTATTTTTTCTTCTTCTGTTAAGAAACAAGTTTCGATTATAACTTTTAATATTTTATCTCCTACAGCTTCTTTTATTGCTTTAATCTCAGCTGTAACTTTGTCATAATCTCCATTTTTAACATCTGATATGTTTATTACCATATCTACTTCGTTTGCTCCGTTTTCTATAGCTTGTTTAGCCTCTAAAACTTTTGCTTCTGTTGTTGAGTATCCAACAGGGAACCCTACTACTGTACATATGTTAACTTTATCTCCGTATTTTTCATTTATACGAGATATGTAACAAGCTGGTATACATATTGATGCTGTGTTGTATTCTATTGATTCATCACATATTTTTTGTATATCTTCCCATGTTGCTACTGGCTTTAATAATGTATGATCCACGTGTTTTAATATTTCTGCTGTATTCATTTAATTACCCACTTTCTTTTACTAAGTTTTTTATTATTTATAGTGCTACAGTTATTAAACAAGCTCATTTAGCACAGATTCACCAATTGTATTTTCAGGCATTTTTAAATTGAAGTTTTCTGCTAAAGTTGCTCCTATTGTTGCAAAACTTTCTTTAATTCCTAAAACTCCTTCGCCTTTCATAGCTGGTGAATAAGCTAAGAATGGTACATATTCACGAGTATGGTCAGTACCTTGGTATGTTGGGTCATTTCCATGATCTGCAGTTATTATTAGTAAATCATTTTGTCCTAATTTATCTATAACTTTTCCTAAATTAACGTCGAATTTTTCTAGTTCTTGGGCATATCCAACTGGATTTCTTCTATGTCCCCATAAAGCATCGAAATCAACTAAATTTACGAAGCAAACTCCTTTGAAATCTTTGTCCATTATTTCTAATGTTTGTTCCATACCGTGAATAGAAGATGTTGATTTATTAGATTCAGTTATTCCTTCACCATCGAATATATCGCTGATTTTTCCTACTGATATAACATCATATCCATTGTCTTTTAATTCATTTAAGACAGTTCTTCCATATGGTTTTAATGCATAATCGTGTCTGTTACTTGTACGAGTAAAGTGTCCTTTACCTTCTCCAACATATGGTCTAGCTATTACTCTACCTACTTTGTATTCATCTCTTAGAGTTATTTCTCTAGCAATTTCACAACATCTGTAAAGTTCATCTAGTCCGAAAGTTTCTTCGTGACCACATATTTGTAAAACAGAATCTGCTGAAGTATAAACTATCATATCTCCTGTTTTCATTTGGTGTTCACCCAATTCATCTAGTATTGCTGTTCCACTTGCACTTTTATTTCCTACTATTTTATGACCAGTTCTTTCTGATAACTCATCTAGTAATTCTTGTGGGAATCCAGTATCTGTGAAAGTTTTGAAAGGCTTAGTTATATGAAGACCCATCATCTCCCAGTGACCTGTCATTGTATCTTTACCAACACTAGCTTCCCTAAGTTTCATTTGATATCCTAGTGGATGTTCAACTTTATCTACATGTTTTATTGGGTGTAGATTTGCAAGACCTAATCTTTGAAGATTTGGTATTTTTAAACTATCTACTGATTCTGATATATGTAATAATGTATCAACATCTACATCACCATATTCTTTAGAAGTATCATCTTGCCCTATCCCTAGTGAATCTATTACTAAAAGAAATACTCTATCATATTTTTTCATTTTTATCACTTCCTAAATTAAATATTTTTATATTAATGTTATTAGTCCAACTATCATTGCACTTAATACACTAACTGCAAATCCCCCTATCATAGCTTTAAATGCTAATTTTGAAAGGACTTTTCTTTTTTCTGGGCATAATGCAGATATCCCTGAAATACAAATTCCCATACTTGATATATTTGCAAAACCACAAAGTGAAATAGCCATTACTAAACCTGTTCTATAGTCTAATGTTTGTATTACTTCTCCTAATGTTTGGAATGCAACAAATTCATTTAATACTAATTTTTCACCTAATAGTTGACCTGCTCTAAGTATTTCTGCTCCATCAAGCCCCATTAAAAATCCTATCGGTGAGAATATATAAGAGAATATTTGTTGTAATGTTATACCGAATATACCCAATATTCCATTTACTAAAGCAACTAAACCTATTATTGCTATTAAAGAAGCACCTATCGCTAAAGCACTTTGAAGACCATTCATTGCACCTTCTGCTATAGCCCCTATAAGGTTTTCGTTATCACCTTTGTTATCCATACTTACATTTTCGATATTTTCTACAGTTTCTAATTCTGGTAATAATAATTTTGATATTGCTATACTCCCAAATGGAACTAGTGCACTTGCTATTAAGAGATATTCCATAGGTATTCCTAATGCAACATACCCTCCTATTATTGTAGCAGACATACTACCCATTCCAGATATTAATACTACCATGATTTCACTTTCTGTCATAGACATTAAGTATTTACTAATTAATATTGGACTTTCTGTTTGTCCCAAGAACATGTTTGCTACTGCTACGAAACTTTCAACTTTACTTGTTCCTAATAATTTTCCAACAACTGTTCCTATAACTTTAACAATAAATCCTAAAATACCTAGATAATATAATGCTCCAACTAATGCTGAAATAAATATTATATTTCCTAATGTTTGTATTCCGAATATAGATCCGGTAGGCGCTGATGAGTTTGCAAGACTTCCAAATACGAAACTAATTCCATCCATTCCGTAAGTTAAAACTTGAGTTACTACATCCGAAACCTTCTCGATAGCTAATCTTCCTAATGGAAATTTAACTAGTATAAAAGCTATTATAAATTGTATTCCTAATGCTTTTAATACAGTCTTAAGTGGCACATCTTTTTTGCTTGCTGATAACAAATACATAATTGCCATAACTACTAAGATTCCTAATATACTTATTACTATTTTCATTTTTTCTTCCTCTCTCGGTTTAAATTTTATTAATAACCTTTAAACTATAAATTTTAATTTAATAAATAGTTTTTACATATATTAATCAATTATCCCCTATATTTAAATAGCCATCTAGAAAATATATATCTGCTGTTTTTTAATTTTTAACTTGTCTAATAACTTGTCTATTTATCTGCATTTAAAATTCTAGCATCATATACAAATAATGTCAATCGCTTTCCCTTTAAACTATTGCTTGTCAAAGCTTACATATTTTTTATATAATTATTATAGAATCGTTTAACTTGTATAATAATTATATAACTTGTCTATTTTTTTAAAGGAGCTTTTTATGAACGATATAAATATAAGAAAAAAAATCAAAGAACCAAAATACGTAACCATATATAATATACTATTTAAAATGATTACACTAGGAGAGTTTTCAAAAAACGATAGACTCCCGTCTGAACCAGACTTAGCAAGAGATTTAGGGGTTAGCAGAACAACATTAAGACAAGCGCTTACATTACTTCAAGAAGACGGACTTATAAAAATCATTAGAGGTAAGGGGAATTTTATTACAAAAGACAGTCATTACATAAACACTATTCCTAATAACAAAATTCAAAGTTCAGTTTATAATTTTTTAAACAATTCTAATAAAATAGATGATATAGAAATGGAATTTCATCTAGAACCTTGCTCAGATTATTTCCACATAATTTTAGGTTCAAAACCAGCAGTTGTAGTAGTTATAGATAGATGGTATAAAATTGATAAAAAGGTAGTTGCCTATGCATTTAGTATTATGCCAATCGATAATATTTCTAAATTTGATATAGATTTAAATAATCATGAACAGCTATTAAACTTTGTGGAAAAGGATATCTATAATGATTGCAACAATATTATGTTAGATGTTAAATTTTCAACTTCAGGAAATTACGCTTCTAAGAGATCCTCATTTCCTGATAATGAACAGTTTTTTTTAATCGAAGAAAAGGTTTCTACATATAATGAATTTACCATGGAATTTAGTAAATTTTATCTTCCTGTAGATATGTCTAGTATAAGGATTAATTTAAAAAGATAATTATTTCAAATTAAATTTAGAGTTGTTTTTACAATAAAAATAGGTTTCCTATAAAACGATAACCTCTTGGAGTGTAAATTGATTTGTGCTTTAGATTAATTTCGCTCCTCTATAGCAATATCATTTACTTATAATATTTCTCATAATCTGTTAAATATTCATAACATGGATATTTTTTTATAAAATGGTAAAACTAAATCTAGGTAAGTATAAGGAATTAATTTCAACTCCTCATACTCCGACAAAATCGGAATATAGATTTTTAAAATTTATATTCTACCATCAAAGAAGATAGATAATTGGTTATATATACTATCCCAATTT
>CALEBD010000375.1 GCA_937944945.1 uncultured Clostridium sp.
TTGTCATCAGAGCCAGTCATCTTTTCTGCAACCAAATTCTCCGGGCCAAAATAATTCACCGTTGTGTTCCAACTCCACACAACTGTAAACAAAAACAATGCCACAACTAATAAAAATAATACGGTAGCTAAAAAGAATATGGCTACACTTACGATAAATACTTTAAATTCATCTAGTACATATATAAGCGGTAAGGCGCTAAGCTCCGCTACTATTAAAGTATATAACTCAAAAGGCAAGATTATAGCTTCTGGCAAAGCTTCAAATAATAAATACAGTATTAAAATACCTAAGCAGCCTGGCGGCTCTACTATAAAAGTAGTAGCTTCTAAGACTAATTACAACTCAAAGAGCGCTACAACTACAGTATTAAAACAATTTGGCTCTTTAACATGTAACAATATATATAAAACTAGCACGAGTATAAGTGGAACAGGAACAAAAAACGCCACTATAAAAGTTTATGTAAATAAAAAGCAAGTGGGAAAACAGACTACAGTAAATTCTAAAGGAAAATACAAGGTGTTTATTCCAAAACAAAAGAAAAATACTGTGATAACTATTCAAATGTCTAAATCAGGATATGTTACGAAGAGTATTAATAGGACTGTAAAATAAATAATTTTAAAATGTAAATAGATCTTTACTTAAAATTATTAAATGACATAAAAATAATAAAAATCCCCCTATATAGAGTGTTCTACTATATAGGGGGATTTTTATTTCTAATGAAAGCTAATTTAAAGAAATATACAAAATTGCCCTCGCCATAAGCGAAGCAAATTTAAAGCAACAGTATCTTCGATTTGTTGGTGCTATGAGCGAAGTGAATTTTAAGCAACGAAATCTTCGATTTGTTGGCGTCATGAGCGAAGCGAATTTTAAATCACATATTTTATAAAGCTATCTGGAAAAATCTCTTTAATCTCTTTTTTAAAGAAATCCTTCATATCGTCTAATTCTTCTTTAGAATATACGTATTTGCCGTATCCAAATTGACCGTATTTAAATTTTCTATTATCATCATTCATAGGCAATGTAGTCTCTGGATATATTTCGTTTATTCTATTTTTTGCTTTTGTAGTGTATCTATGAGATATCACTTCAAATATAATGCTTTGATTAAAATCTTTTGGGAGTTTTTCTTTTATACTTTTAATTAAATCTCTGTATTCATCTTTCCAATTTTCATAAAGAAATACGGGTGCGATTATAAAACCTATTTGGTATCCTGCATTAGCTACTTTTACAGCAGCTTCAATTCGCTTGCTGGCAGAAGCTGTATAATGTTCGTAAATGTCGATTATTTTTGGTGTATTTATGCTAAATCTAATTTCTGTGTGGTTGTTGTGGTTTGCATCTAATAAACTATCTACATCATTGTATTTAGTCACAAATCTAAAGCGAGCTTTTTCTTCTGCTCCCATAAATTCTATCGTTTTTCTCAAAGAATGAGTATAGGGTTCAAGTGGTATAGGGTCGGATGTCGCCGCACCTTCAAATATAGTTACAGCAGGCGATCTTTCGTCTATATATTCTTTTGCTTTTTTTAAGATATCGTCTATATTGACAAACACCCTTATATAAGGCTTATCGCCTAATTGAGTATTTAGATAGCAGTATTCACATCTTCCCATACAGCCGCTGACTAAAGGCAGTTGATAATTTGCAGATGGCTTACATGTTTGAAACTTTAGACTTTTACGATAACCGACGACTAATGTCTCTTTTCCGGATCTGTATTGTTCATATAAGTTGTCTCCAGGGATATTGCTTTTGATTCTGTTAGAACTTGCATTTATAATTTCAACATTTGGAATGTCTTTTACTTTATTGAAGATATTTTGACCTATTTCAGTATCTAATGAACCTTTTTCAAATATAACCCTTTTAGGAATAAACATTATATCACCTCTTAATACGTTTTTCTTTTATTGTTTGTTTATTTGAATTTTAAATATAG
>CALEBD010000376.1 GCA_937944945.1 uncultured Clostridium sp.
ATTCAGACCCTTTTGTTTTATTGAATGAATTTTATTATTTCTTTTATTTAATTTATACTATTATAATATCATCAAAATTTTTAATTTGTGGTTACACAAATGTTACTTTAGATTACAAATTCGTAACAAATATACGTAGAAATTTGTAACAATTTTTTACTATTTTGTAACAAGGATTAAACGAATTTTTTTATCATATTTTCAATCTTTTCTATAGTTACATTTCCATTAGAAGTTTCATCTAATATTTTACCATCTTCATAAATTCTTATTACTGGCAAACTCAATACTTTTTGTTTTATAGCTATTCTTGGAGCCCTTTTAGTGTCTATATCACAGAATTTCATACTTTTATTGTATTTTTTAGATAATGCCTCTACACCTGGAAGTAATTCTTTACATGGTTGACATGTTTCGCTCCAAAATTCTACAACAACTTTTCCTTTATATTTTAAAACTTCTTCTTCAAATGTTTCTTTATTTACACTAATCATTAATATCGCCCCCAAGTTAATCTAATTTATATATTTTTCAACATTTATAGCTGCTATCGCTCCATCATTACAAGCTGTTATTACTTGTCTTAAGTCCTTTGATCTGCAATCACCTATTGCATATACACCGGCTATATTTGTCTTCATATTTTCATCAGTTTTTATGTAACCTTTCTCATCTAGATTTAACAATCCTTTAAATAAATCTGTTTGAGATTTTAATCCTACAAAAACAAACAATCCTATAATTTCGTCATCATCATCTGATATAAATACACTTTCTTCATTTGTCTTTAAATTTTTTACTTTTATTCCATTTAAAACATCTCGACCCAATAATTCAATAATTTTTACATTGTTTATTATTTCTATATTATCTTTTTCTCTACATTTTTCTTCTATATATCCACTACATTTAAGTTCATCATATTTACTTAAAATTGTAACTTTTTTAGCAAATTTAGATAGATATAAACTCTCTTTTACTGCACTTTCGCCCCCTCCAGCAACATATACATGTAAATCTTCAAAAAGGTGCCCATCGCAAATCGCACAGTAAGATAGTCCTCTACCTAAAAATTCATCTTCTCTATCTACATTTAAATTCTTATGTTTGCATCCAGTAGCTATAATAACTGATTTTGTTTTGTAAGTATTATTTTTGCATTTTATAGTTTTTATTTCTTTGTTTAATTCTATATCTAAAACTTTATCTTTGATAAACTCTGCACCAAACTTTTCACATTGTTTTATCATTCTTTTTGCTAATGAAGCCCCTGTTTCATCTTCTATAGAACCTGGATAATTTTCTATAACTCCAGTATTTAGAATTTGGCCTCCAAATAAATTTTTCTCTATTATTAAAGTTTTTAATTTGGATCTTGCTGAGTATATTCCTGCGCTTAATCCCCCAGGTCCTGAGCCTATTATTATAACATCATAAATATTATTCATTACATCGCCTCAATACAATTATAAATCACTATCTTTTATATTTTCTAATAATGCACCAACTTTTTGTGAAATATTTTTCATAGTATTTTCTTCAAATGGTGATTCTAAATTTCCTATTTCTACAATCTCTAAAAACGACTTAGTTCCACCTATTTTACAGATATTTATATAATCATCCCAAGCCTTTTTAAAGTCTTCATTTGACTTGTTTAAAAATTGGAATGCACATACTTGAGCAAGTACATAATCAATATAGTAGAATGGATTTTTGAAAATATGCCCTTGTTTAAACCAATAACAACCTTTTTCTAAAATATCTATATCTCTATAATCTCTATGTGGTAAGTATTTTTTTTCTAAATCTCTAAATACTTGCTTTCTCTCATCTGGTGACATATCTGGATTTTCATAAATTCTGTGTTGGAATTCATCAACAATCACTCCATAAGGTATAAACTTAATTGCTGAACTCATATGATAGAATTTATATTTTAATGTATCTTCTTTAAAGAATAATTTCATCCAAGGATAAGTTATAAACTCCATACTCATTGAATGTATCTCACAGCTATCTAAAGTTGGGAAGTTTATTTCATACATTTCTATATCTCTAGACATGTATAATTGGAATGCATGACCTGCTTCATGAGTTAATACGTCTATATCTTCTGATGTATTGTTAAAGTTAGAGAATATAAATGGACTGTTATAATTAGGTATATGAGTACAATATCCACCTGCTGCTTTTGATTTTCTAGTCACTAAGTCCATAAGCTCATTTTCCGTCATGTAATTGAAAAATTCAGCTGTTTCAGGCGATAATTCACTATACATTCTTTTACCATTTTCAATTATGTATTTTTCGTATTCTTCTCCACCTTTAATAGTTGCATTTCCGCTTTTAAATTCTATAGATTCGTCTGCAAACCAAAAATCATCTATACCTATTCTTTTAGCTTGTCTTTCATAAAGCTTATTACATAGTAAAACTATATAATCTTGTACTTCTTTTCTCAGCTTCTTGATCATATCTTCATTATAGTCACTTCTATTCATTCTTATATAGCCTAACTCTGTAAACGAATTGTATCCAAGTTTTTTAGCCATTTTATCTCTTACAGCAACTAATTTATCAAATAATGCGTCAAATTTATCTTCATTTTCTTCAAAATAGCTGTAATACAACTTTGTCGATTCTATTCTTGTTTCTCTATCTTTATCCATCATATACTTCATAAGTGATGATAAATTATGAGTTTCACCTCTATACTCTATTTTTGCACTTGCTAAAAGCTTTGTGTACTGAGAGCATAGCATATTTTCTTCTTGTAAATCTTCTATTATATCTTTTGAGAAAGATTTTATAGAATCCTCACAAATATTATAAAATTGTCTGCTAAAATCATTTATTATTTCTTCTTTAAATTTAGAATTTACTATAACCTTATAAAAATCACAATTTAAATCTTCATAAAAAGGCATATATTCATCCCAGTATTTTTTCTCTTCTTCATAATATTCATCACTCGTATCTATACTATATCTTATAGATGCAATAGTAGAATTTGATTGAATATCATTTCTTATTTTATTTAATTCTAATATGTACTTTTTTTGTTCCTCATAAGTATTTGAATTATTTATTTTATCTACTAATTTTGTGAAGTCTTCTTTTATATTTTCATAAGAAGAACGTTCGTATTTATATTGTGAAAATTTCATATTGTCCTCCAAAATTATGTTTTATATCTAATTTAAATTTATCACATTTATATAAAATATTAAACAACTATAATCTATCTTGTAATTTTTCTAGCTAGTGTAGCTGTCCATATGCCCACCATAGTAACTCCCAATATCATCTCTATACTCGATAAAATAATACTTGTTCCAGTCGGAATTATATCTCCATAACCTACCGTAGTAAATGTAACTAAACTAAAATAAAGTGATTCTAAAAAATCTACTAAAATTATCTTTTTTTCTAATATTGAAAACCAAGATAACCTATAGTTTATAAGCCTTCCACCTATACTTATCCCTGTAAATAAATAGATTATAGCAAATATCAAAATTATCTCAAGTGATGTAATCAGTGCGTAAGTCGGTCTTTCTCCATATCCACATACTATCCAAAATAACCTAGATTTAAATTTAGAAAACCCATCTAATGTTTTACATTCGCTACACTTATATAAATAGTGGTATTCTCCCGATATATTTAAAATTCTATTGCTCTCAAATTGGGAAGCTATATTTTTATATGACTTATATACATTTTTATAATATGATTTATTTTTATCTTTAGATATGAATTTATCGAAGAAAGTATTTTCATTTAATTTTGTTATAACTGAATCTGTAAATTGTTCCCAACCCTTATCTTTATGTGAAGCAGGCTTTTTTTCTTCTACTGTTAAAACTGTATTTAGAAGTAGTACACCTTCTTTACTCCAAGGAACTAGTGAATTTGTTTCTGGATATGGTACATTTAAATCAGTTACCATTTCTTTAAATATATTCTGTAGTGATGGTGGTTTTCTCACGCAATTTTTTACAGAAAAAGATAAACCTTCGGCTTGATTTTCTCCATGGTACGGATCTTGACCTAGTATAACTACTTTTACGTCTTTATAACTGGTAAATCTGAACGCATTAAAAATATCACATTTTTTTGGATATATTGTCTTTGTTTTATATTCATTATTTACAAAGTTTATTAATTCTTTGAAATAATCTTTATTCATTTCATCTTTTAGGATTTCATCCCAATCGTTTCCTATCATTATATCACCTTATTTATGATAACTTT
>CALEBD010000377.1 GCA_937944945.1 uncultured Clostridium sp.
ATTGTACCAGGTCTTAAATCAAATTCCTCGCTTATACCAACTCTGACAGCTGGGGCGATTTGGACCATAACTGGTTTATCTTTTTGTGCAATCAACTTCCACGCCTCGTCTGTGTTGTCTTTTTCAAGTAATGCACCTGTTGGACATACATTTATACATTGACCACAGAATGTGCATTCAGTTTTTGCTAAATCTGTTTCAAAGAATGTCCCGATTTCTGTAGAAAATCCTCTATTAATTCCTGATAATACTCCTACAGTTTGGACTTTATTACACATTGTCTCACATCTTCTGCACAAGATACATTTGTCGTTGTCTCTCATTATAGAAAAAGAGCTGTAGTCTTTAGATTTTTCTAATCTCTCACCTTCAAATCTTATCTTCTTAATTCCAAGTTGAACTGCTATATCTTGAAGTCCACAATTTCCGCATTTTGTACAAGTGTAGCAGTCTTGTGGATGGTCAGATAATAAAAGTTCGACTACACCTTTTCTAAATTCAATTATTTCAGGTGTATTAGTTTGTACCTTCATTCCCTCTTTTGCTAGTGTTGCACATGATGGCACCAATCTTCCATCTGCATTTACTAGACAGACACGACATGATGCACAGCTATTGTCAAATCCTATATCATCTATATGTAAATAACATAAGTTAGGTATTTTTACATTTACTTTTTTTGCCGCCTCTAAAATATTAGTCCCCTCTTCAACAGCAACAGCTTTTCCATTTATAGTTAAATTAATTAAACTCATTAATAGATTCCTCCTTTAAAAACTCGGTATATGCGATATTTGTGAATTACTCTTTTATTATTGCGCCTTTTCTACATTTTTCCATACAAGCCCCACATTTCAAGCACTTAGTAGTATCGATTGTGTGTTTTTGTTTCTTTTCACCAGTGATTGCTTCTGCTGGACAGTTTTTCTTACATAATCCACATCCTATACAATCATCAGTTATTACGTAATTTAACATTGCAGTACATTTAGCTGCTGGACATTTTTTATCCTTAACGTGAGCTAAATATTCATCATAGAAACAATTTAATGTACTAAGTACTGGGTTTGGAGCACATTTACCAAGACCACATAAAGAAGTATTTTTTATTATTGTAGCTAATGATTTTAAATTAATTAAGTCCTCTTCTGTACCGTTACCTCTACATATTTTATTTAATATTTCAAGCAATCTTCTATTTCCTATACGACATGGAGTACATTTTCCACATGATTCATCAACAGTAAATTCTAAGAAGAATTTAGATATATCGACCATACAGTCGGTTTCGTCTAAAACTAACATACCACCAGAACCCATCATAGAGCCTATTGATGCTAGCGATTTGAAATCTATTGGAGTGTCTAGGTCTTTTGCTGATATACATCCCCCAGATGGACCACCAGTTTGAACAGCTTTAAATTCTTTTCCTCCTGGTATTCCTCCACCTATTTCGTATACGATTTCTCTTAAAGTAGTCCCCATCGGTACTTCAACAAGACCTACGTTGTTTACTTTTCCACCTAAGGCGAAAACTTTTGTTCCTTTTGAATCTTCTGTACCGAATGATGAGAACCACTCAGCACCTTTATTTATTATTGCAGGTATGTTGCCAAACGTTTCCACGTTGTTTACAGTAGTTGGAGCTTGCCATAGACCGTGTTCAGTCGGGAAGTATTTATTTACGATTGGCTCACCACGATTACCTTCTATTGATTTGATAAGTGCTGTACCTTCACCACAGACAAACGCACCAGCACCGTATTTTAATTCTATTTTGAAGTTAAATCCACTTCCCAATATATCCTCACCCAAAACGCCTGCCTCTTCTGCTTGGGCTATTGCTATTTTTAATCTCTCTATTGCTAGTGGGTACTCTGCTCTTATGTATATATATCCAATATCGGAGTCTGTTGCATATCCGGCAATCGCCATAGCCTCAAGTACGCTGTGTGGGTCGCCTTCAAGAAGTGATCTATCCATAAATGCACCTGGGTCGCCCTCGTCTGCATTACAGACAATATACTTATGTCCGTTTAATCTTTTGTTTTCGGCAGCTGCTGCCCATTTTAATCCTGTTGGGAATCCTGCTCCCCCACGCCCTCTAAGGCCTGATTTTTTCATTTCGTCTATTACTTGTTGTGGAGTCATTTCTTCTAGACATTTAGCAAGTGCTAAATAACCGTCGTTTGCTATATATTCTGAGATGTCTTCTGGGTTTATATGACCGCAGTTTCTTAATGCAATACGAAGTTGTTTTTTATAGAATTGCATATCTTCGTGTTTTTGAACTTTTTTATAATCAAGTGCAGGTTCTTCAAATAATAATCTTTCTACTACTTC
>CALEBD010000378.1 GCA_937944945.1 uncultured Clostridium sp.
TACGTATGCATGGTTAACATTAACTTTAAATGGTACTAAGAAAGTAAGAATAGAAGCAGGAACATTGTCATTAGTTCTAGATGAAGGAAATGCAATTAATGTAGAAGATTCTGTACCAATGTCAGATATAGATGGATTGGCAACAACACCATATACATTTTCATTACAAAATAATGGTAATGTAACAAGTGAATATACAATCTATTTAGATGATTTAGGATTAGAAGAAAAAGAAAAAAGAATGCAAGAAAAAGAAGACAAAATTAAGAAAAACTTTGATGAGCATGAATATGCTAAGAAAAGAAAGAAAAAAGACAACGGTATAACTGTAAAAGGATTAGACAACATACTTGTAAGATTTGCAAAATGTTGTAACCCACTTCCAGGTGATGATATAGTAGGATATATCACTAAAGGTAGAGGTGTTGCAATCCACAGAAGAGACTGTCCTAATATAAAACTAGACGATGAATTCCTACAAAATAGACTTGTAGAAGTTGAGTGGAATAATCCTGAAAAGAGCAAATTTGAAGGAGAAGTAAAAATCATCGCAGTAGATAGAGTAGGTCTTTTAAATGACATTATACATGTTGTATCTATGGAAAAACTAAGCATAAGCGGTATAAACTGTAGAGTCCTAAAAGACAACACAGCAAATATCAGCTTATTAGTCGAAGTTAACGATATATCAGAATTAAAACAACTTATGAAAAAAATAAAATCAATTTCAGGGGTTGACGACGTTTCAAGAATGAGAAATTAATCCCAGAATTTTATATACTCATAAAATAATTTGAAATTTAGGGAGGCAGATATGAGAGCTGTTGTTCAAAGAGTAGCGAGTTCGAGAGTTACTGTAGATGAAAGAGTAACTGGAGAAGTTAAAAAAGGGTTATTAGTATTATTAGGGGTAACTCATGACGATACTTCTAAAGACGTAGACTATATGGTAGATAAGGTAACTAACTTAAGAATATTTGAAGACGAAAATGATAAAATGAACTTATCTTTAAAAGATATAGGTGGAGAGGTAATGGCAGTATCTCAATTTACACTTTATGGAGATGCGAGAAAGGGAAGAAGACCAAGTTTTTCTGATGCAGCAAGACCAGATGTAGCAAATCCTTTATATGAAGAATTTGTAGAAAAATTAAGAGCTCAAGGAATAACTGTAGGAACAGGGGTATTTGGTGCTCATATGATGGTTGAACTTACAAATGATGGACCAGTAACAATCTTATTAGAATCGAAAAAAGCTTTCTAGGAGGGGATTTTGATGATAATTGAAAAAGTTGTAGATAGATTTATGGATGAAAATACTTACATCATTGGAGATGAAAAAACAAAAAAATGTGCAATAATAGATCCAGGTGGAAGTACTATAGATATATTCAATAAAATAAAGCAACATGGACTTACTGTAGAATATATAATATTAACTCATGGACATGGAGATCATATATGCCGTGTACCAGAAATTAAAAGCAAAACAAATGCTAAAGTAATAGCTCATGTAAATGAAGAAGAAGTATTAATAGATAGAAATAAAAATTTAAGTGCTCAACTTCCAGGACCTTTAGTTGAATTTGAAGCGGATAAATATGTTCAAGAAGGTGATATTATAGAACTTGGAAGCCTTAAATTAAAAATTATACACACTCCAGGTCACACAAAAGGTGGAATGTGCATAAAAGTAGGAGAACACATATTCACAGGGGATACTTTATTTGCAGGAAGCATAGGAAGAACTGATTTTTATGGCGGAGATTACAAACAAATGATGAAATCTTTAAGAAAATTAGCTAAATACGATGATAATGCAGTAATATACCCAGGACATGGACCTACATCTACAATTGGAGTAGAAAAAAGAATGAATCCATATATGCAACAAATTTAAGTTTTTCCAGTACTGTTTTAGCTAATCAAGGCAGTACTGGTTTATTTTTTAATAAAATAGAAATAAAAAAGGAGACATAAAATGATAGGAGTTGTTCTAAAAGGACATGATTATAAATATGAAGTAAGTGAACTTATAAAATTATTCACTTCTGATTTTAGATTTATAGACGAGAGAGACTGCATGATGGTAATAGAAAACAGCATTTTCTATCATGGAGATAAAGTTTTTTCAAGAACTGTTTATTGTGAAAACTACGAAGAAATACTTAGCAATGTAGACCACAGAGACTTAAGTGGTTTAGATGAAAGAGCTCGTAAAAAAACAATAAAAGAAACAATTAAAAGAAGTATGTTCAAAATACTTGAACAAAAATTTAAATCTAATGTGCCTTGGGGTATTCTTACAGGAATAAGACCTGTAAAAATTGTCCATGCTTTATTAGACGAAGGAAAAGACGAAGAATATATAAAAGAAAAGTTAAAAGAAGATTATTATATAAAAGATGATAAAATAGAATTAGCATTAAACATAGCAAAAAGAGAACGACAATTTATCTACCCAATTGATGAAAATAAGGTATCATTATACGTAGGGATTCCTTTCTGTCCAACAAGATGTTATTATTGCTCATTCCCAGCAAATCCTGTTGATAAATTTGGTGGCAAAAAACCACTATATGTAGAAAAACTTCTTCAAGAAGCTAGAGGAGTGGCAGAACTTCTTAGAGATAATAATAAAGAAATAGAAACATTATATATCGGTGGAGGGACTCCAACAACTTTATCACCAGAAGAAATGGACACACTAATAAAAGGATTATATAAAGAATTTGATTTAAGCAAAATAAAAGAATTCACTGTTGAAGCTGGAAGACCAGACACAATAAACAGAGAAATCCTTGAAGTTCTTAAAAAACACGGTGTAGACAGAATTAGTATAAATCCACAGACTATGAATGACGAAACTCTACAAAAAGTAGGAAGAAAACACAGTGTAAATGATATAATTGAATGTTTCCAGTTGGCGAGAGAGCTAGGATTTGATAATATTAATATGGATATTATTCTTGGACTTCCGGGTGAAGGAATTAATGAACTGCGGTATACACTTGACAAAATAAAAGAGTTAAAGCCGGAGAGTCTGACTGTTCATTCGCTTGCGATAAAGAGGGCAGCCGCACTCAATATATGGCGTGAAAAATAT
>CALEBD010000379.1 GCA_937944945.1 uncultured Clostridium sp.
CGTTTAATTTTCTTTTGGCATCTTTTTTTATTTCTGCTCTAGTTTTCATAAGTCCAGCCTCCTATTTTATAATGAAAAATTTACTATTTTCCTTAATCGTAGCATATATTATAGAGTATAGTGTAAAATATTTAATTTTGTAACCAAACTGCAACCTATGAATATAATGAATTATGTTTGATTTTAGTGGAGGTATATCGATGTTCAAGAAAATTATTTCTATCGTAAGTGCAGCGGCTCTAGGGGTTTGCTGCTTAACAGGATGCAGTAATGATACTGCTGGCGATAAAGAATCAAAAGAGTTACAAAAAATAACTTTAGCAGAAGTTACTCACTCTGTATTTTATGCACCACAATATGTAGCTATGAGTAAGGGCTTCTTTGAAGAAGAAGGTCTAGAAATTGACTTAGTAAATACTCAAGGTGCTGATAAAACTATGTCAGCTTTAATCTCTGGAGATGCTGATATAGGACTTATGGGACCGGAAGCATCAATTTATATTTACAATCAAGGTGAAGACGATTATGCAGTTAACTTTGCACAACTTACTCAATGTGATGGTAGTTTCTTAGTTTCTAGAGAAAAAATAGATAATTTCTCTTATGACGATTTAAAAGGTAAAGAAGTTCTTGGAGGTAGAGCAGGAGGCGTGCCTTTAATGACTTTGGAATACGTTTTAAAACAAAATGGTGTTGAAATTGGAGAAGATACTGCTAGTGGTCAATGTAACGTAAGAACAGACGTTCAATTTGCAGCTATGGCTGGAGCATTTGCAGCTGGTGAAGCAGATTTCACAACAGCTTTTGAACCAACAGCTACTCAACTTGAAAAAGACGGTTCTGGATATATAGTTGCATCAATAGGTAAAGATTCAGGTAAAATACCTTACACTGCTTATTCTTCAACAAAATCTTATATGAAAGATAATAAAGAAGTATTAGAAAAATTCACAAGAGCAATATATAAAGCTCAACAATGGTGTAAAGATGCTAGCGATAAAGAAATCGCAGAAGCAATCCAACCTTACTTTGAAGACAATGATATAGACGAATTAGTTACAGTTGCTAAACAATATAGAAAAATAGGCGCTTGGTGTGAAAATCCATACTTTGAAAAAGAAAGTTTAGATAACTTGATGAAAGTTATGGAAACTGCTGGCGAACTTGAAAAAGAAGCTCCATATGATAAGATAGTTGATACTAGTATAGCTCAAAAAATAATAGATGAAAAATAATTATAGGAAATAAATAGTTTGGTTATATAAATAGAACATTTGAAGTAGTTTTTTCATAAAAGAAAATAAGGGGTAGTTAACAAGAGGTCTTCGGGGATAGCTCATAAAAAAGGAGTTGATCTTATGGAAGTTAAGAAAGACACAATTATACGTACAACAGTTTTGGTAATTGCCCTTTTAAACCAAATTTTGACTAGCACAGGTCACGATATTTTGCCGATTTCTGATGAAGAAGTCAGCCAAGTGATATCACTGGCATTTACAATAGGTGCGTCAATTTAGGCTTGGTGGAAAAACAACTCATTTACAAAAGCTGCTATAGAAGCGGATAAAGTTTTAAATGAAAAAAAGTCCAATAATAATTAGGTTTAGATGCTTGGAGTTTTTATAGATTCCAAGCATTTTTATGTGATTAAATATAACAAAATAAAATGGTAAAAAAATCTAATAACTTGCTTGACAAATAAATAACAGTTAGATTAAAATGATAAATATATAATATTAAAGATGCAAAAATACAAGCAAAATATATAAAATACAAGCAATAAATAATATTAAATAAGGGGGAATTAATATGAACAATGAAGTAAATACTTTATTTAGGTCTTATAATGATTTAGACTTAGTAAAAGCAGAGAACATAGTATTAGAATCTGAAACAAAGTTAGACGATAAAGAGAGAAAAATCTTAATGCATGTTTTTTCAGCATTTAAGAAAAATAAATTCCAAGATAGAAATATAGTATGCTCTATTAAAGACATATGTGAAGACGATTTAATACAACTTCAAGACAAAAGAGTTATATTAATAAATATAGATAGAAAAGAATACGTACTTACACAATGGTACAAAATGAGAAGACAAAAGGAGACTAATGCCGTAGTTGTTGAGCTAGACGATATGGTATGTGAGTATTTTAGGCTATTTCCATCAAATTATTTAAATTAGCATGCAGGAAAAGGGTTTCAGGAACTTATTTTACTAAAATATAAATAAATTACCTAATAGTTGTAAAAATGTATTATAATACCTATATACATATATATAGGAGGAATACATTTGAAAAATTTTACAAAAAAATTATTTACATTAGGTATAATATTTACACTAATAATTGGGATGGTTGGATGTTCTAAACCACAGAAAAAAAAAGAGGTTGTTCTTACTAATACACAAGAACAAGAAAAAACTATTTACGATTTAAATGGTATACAAAGCTATGAAGAGATCGATTCAAATGCGATTGTAGAAATGAAAAAATCTATGGCACAAGATGAAAATGTATTTGTAAAACAGATGTTTAATACATTAGCAGACGTTATAGGATTATTGCCAGAGGGCGTAAAAACACTACAACTGAGCGTATTTGCATCTAATATAAGTACAGATGACGACTTTTTAATATTTTCATGCACAATACCAGAAGATGGCCTAAACAATATAAGAAAAGAGAAACTAACTTCTATAGAAGGATTATCTAAAAACTGTGAACAACTATACATAGACGAGATAGTGTCTGAGGAGGCTGTAAAAAACGTAATATGGCCAGGAGCAGAGGGATCTATAGTATATGAGGCTCCAGAAGAAAAAACTTACGAATCTGAAGAAAGTACAACAATACAAAGTCAGACAAGCTCTACTCAAGATTTTGACAAAGGTTACTGTGATATGTGTGGCGATTATGGAAAAATGTATCAATTAGTAGGATATGACCTTTGTTTAGATTGTTATAATGAGTATAATGTAAGATGTGCAGACTGTGGTACATCGCTTGCGTTTACTGATTTTGCGATTAAGGCACCTAATGGGACTTGGTACTGCGTATTTTGTGGAGAAGATAGAGGATATTCGTACGACGATATATATTAA
>CALEBD010000380.1 GCA_937944945.1 uncultured Clostridium sp.
TTTCTTTATAGTATTCTAAATTTGGCTTGCAATAGTGACTATTTTCAAAAGTTGTAATATAGTCAAAATCATCTACACTAAGACCTATCCAATTTAGTCTTGTTTTTATTGCCGCCTTTGGAAATATTGGATTTGTCGCTAAAACTACTTTTAACCCTTTGTCTTTTATAGTTTTTATAAATTCAGCTCTATCTACTTCTTCTTGTAGAGTTTCTTTTATATCGTCAAATTCTTTTTCATAAAACTCCATGAAATCCCCTTCCATTTCGTCGTATTCTTTTTCCATCAACTCTGTAAAAGTAGATTTAAATATATCTCTATTCATTACTTTCCCATCATTTTTGATCATATTTCCCGTTCCATCCCACAATGCTTTTATAAGCATATCTTTATCGTATCCCATTGGAACGAATTTTTTGGATATAAGGTATAAATAAGATTCTATAAATTCCTTTTGATCGAAGGGGATTAATGTTCCATCTAAATCGAATAATACTGTTGTGATTTTTTCCATATTTTCTCCTTAGTTGATATTTATATTATTTATTATCTTCACAATTTGAATAATCAAATCTAACTGTTTTATTAGTAGCGTCTAAATAACACATAGCACCCATTGGAATTGTTCCAACTGGAAGGCAATGTCCACTTTGTAAATTATAAATTGTTGGTTTTTTATATAGTTTTGCTATTTCATCTACTATATCTTCAACTGACCAATCTTCATCTCTGACTTTTCTACAATTATCAAAATCACCAAATATAATACCTTTACAATCTTCAAATTTACCTGCCATGTGTAAGTGGTTTATCATTTTATCTACATTGTAAACATATTCGCTAGTTTCTTCTATAAACAATATTTTATCCTTAGTATTTATTTCATATTCAGTTCCTAGAGATGTATTTATCAAGCTTAAATTTCCCCCAACTATCTCACCTTGACATTTTCCATCATATAAAGTTATTATTTCTTCGCCTTTTGGATTTTCAAAATTTATCTCGCAGTCTGCAGATAAATTTTGAAATACTGACTCTTCCGTATATTCATCCATATCCACAAATCGTCTACCTACTGGTCCATGATAAGTTACTAAATCACATTTTTGATTAAATGCTATATGAAGAGCAGTTATATCAGATAATCCTAAAAATATTTTTGGATTGTTTTTAATAATATCAAAATCTATTAAATCCAATAATCTCGCTGCTCCATATCCACCTCTTATACAAAATACTGCATCTATATCTTTATCTTCAAATGCATCTTGTAAGTCCTTTGCTCTTAAATCGTCTTTTCCTGAAAGATATCCTCTATCTACAGAGTAACAACTTTGATACATTTTTACTTTGTATCCTCTTTCTATTAATGATTTTTCAACATCATCAATATTGACTTCACGCAAATGCCCTGAAGGAGCGATGACACCTATTGTATCACCTTTTTTAAGTCTTTTTGGCAATATCATAATACTAATCCTTTCATTTAAAAACCCTATGGATTTATTCCATAGGGATATTTTTTATATAAACTACTATACTATTATAATATTAACTTTATCTTAAATACGTTAATATTTAGCAATACTATTTTTCAACCTTTATATTTATAAAGGCTTATTTTTAACTTATATATTTATCTATATCAAACTTAAATTTCGTCTTCTTTTGCCCATCCATATGAACATCCGACTGCCTTGTGCCAGCCCTTTATCTTTTTAGTTCTATTTTCTTCACATATTTGAGGAGTAAATACTTTATCTATCTCCCAGTTTTTAATAACTTCTTCTTTACTTTTCCAATATCCTACTGCTAATCCTGCTAGATATGCAGCTCCCATAGCTGTAGTTTCAACACATCTTGGACGCTTTACTGGAGCATTTATTATATCTGATTGCATCTGCATTAATAAGTTATTTTGGCTTGCTCCTCCGTCAACTTTTAATGATTCTAATTCTATTTTTGAGTCGACTTTCATAGCTTCCAAAACGTCATTTACTTGGAATGCTAGCGATTCTAAAGTTGCACGAACTATGTGATATTTGTTTACTCCACGAGTTAAACCTACTATTGCACCTCTTGCATATTGATCCCAATGTGGTGCACCAAGCCCTGTAAATGCAGGTACTACATAACATCCATTAGTATCCTCTACCATATTTGCCATATGTTCAGAATCTGCTGCTGATTCTATTATTCTAAGCTCATCTCTAAGCCATTGTATAGCAGCTCCAGCTACAAATATCGAACCTTCTAGTGCATAGTTTACCTTTCCATCAAGTCCCCATGCTATAGTTGTAACAAGACCATTTTCTGAATAAACTGGTGTCTCACCTGTATTCATAAGCATAAAGCAACCTGTTCCAAATGTATTTTTAGCCTCACCAGCATTAAAACAAGTTTGTCCAAATAAAGCAGCTTGTTGGTCTCCTGCTGCCCCTGATATTGGGATTTCCCCTCCTAAGAATGAGTGATCACAATATCCATATATTTCACTAGATTGTTTTACTTCTGGCAACATACATTTTGGAATATTTAATTCAGCTAAAATTTCGTCATCCCATTTTAATTCTTTAATATTAAAAAGTAAAGTTCTAGATGCATTTGAGTAATCTGTAACATGTACTTTGCCTTTAGTTAATTTCCAAATTAGCCAAGTCTCCACCGTTCCAAATAATAAATCTCCGTTTTCTGCCTTTTCTCTAGCACCTTCTACATTGTCTAATATCCATTTTAATTTTGTTCCAGAAAAATAAGCATCTACTATAAGACCTGTCTTTTCTCTAAATTTCTCTGTAAGTCCTTTTTCTTTTAATTTATCACAGTATTGAGAAGTTCTCCTACATTGCCATACTATTGCATTGTATATTGGCTCACCTGTATTTTTATCCCAAACTATTGTCGTCTCTCTTTGATTAGTTATTCCTATAGCAGCTATATCATTTGCAGTTGCATCGATTTTTGCCATAGCTTCTACAGCAACACCAAGTTGAGATGACCATATTTCATTTGCATCATGCTCAACCCAACCTGGCTTCGGAAAATATTGAGTGAATTCCTTTTGTGCTACACTA
>CALEBD010000381.1 GCA_937944945.1 uncultured Clostridium sp.
AGCTCAAGTTCCACAACTTATAGATGGACAAGATACTAATGTATTAGTACAAGCAAAAAAAACGGTTGCTATAATACTTGCTATTTATGTTATTTCTGCAATAGCAATTTCGGCGTATTTATCAAAATTTGTAATTTGTCCAAAAAATAAATATATAAAAGGCGACGAAAAAGCGGAATTAAAGGACAAACTTAATGAAGTTTCTTCTAGAAAAAATCAAATAGAAACAATTTTGCTACATATGACAGATGGTATTATTGCATTTAATATTAAGGGAGAAATTATATTAATAAATCCTGCAGCAAAGAAATTCTTGAGTATTAGTCCAGAGGATAACACATTTGATGATATATTTGGAAAATTTAAATTAGATATTAATACTGAAAAAGTAATTTATTTGGATAGTTGGACATCTACAGAACAAAGAATTCAAGTTGATGACCAATATGTTAAAGTTTTATTTGCACCATTCAAAAATGAGGATGAAAGACCAGATGGTGTAATTGCTGTAATTCAAGATATTACAGAACATGTTAAATTGGATAATATGCAAAAGGAATTAGTTGCAGATGTATCACATGAATTAAAAACACCGATAACATCAATAATGGGATATGCAGATACTCTTTTAGAGGGTGGATATGATGAGGAAACTCAAACTAAGTTCTTAAATGTAATTGCCTCAGAATCTAGGAGAATGGCACGTTTGGTAACAGATTTATTAACACTTTCTAGATATGACAGTAATAAAAAGAAGACTAGAAAAGAGACATTTGATTTGGGTGATTTAGTAAAAAGATGTCAGGAAAAACTGGCAATTGAAATAAAGAAAAAAGGACATAAGGTAACTTCATTTGTTACGGCAGATGTACCACCAGTATATGCAGATAAAGATGATATTGAACGTGTTGTTTTAAACATTTTAACAAATAGTATTAAATATACGCCAGATAATGGTGAAATAAAAATTTATGTTGGTTTTGTTTATAATGATGCTTATATAAAAATATTTGATAATGGTATAGGTATTCCGGAAGATGATTTATCTAGAATTTTTGAAAGATTTTATAGGGTTGATAAGGCTAGAAGTAGAGATATAGGGGGGACAGGATTAGGTCTTGCGATTACTAAGCATATGGTAAAATCCTTAGGAGGAAATATAGAAGTTAATAGTATTTTAGGAGTTGGGAGTGATTTTATAGTCACAATTCCGCAAAATACAGAATAGAAATTAAATATCTGAAAAACGAAATCTTATGTAAATAAATCTATCAATATAGAAAGTTTACATAAGATTTTTTCTTTTGTACAAAATAAATTTATAACGTTTATACAATAAAATTTATTTTGTAAAGGAGTGTATTTTATGAAGGAAAGCGTATTAGACGAAGCTCTGTTTAGACATTCATTTTTAGTATCAGTCTTACTCGGAACGCTATGCAGATTTTTAGTTCTTAGAATAAAAGATAAACAATATCCAACAAGACCCCAAGATTATATAGAACAAATTATAATGGCAGGGCTTACATCAGCATTAGGAGGAATTGCTCTACCAGCCCTTATGGACAAAGAGTTCTCAGCATTGACTTTTTTAGCAGTAGGTATCCAACAATTCCAAGGATTATCTAAGCAAGAAAAGATAACTCTAAACAATATCGATGAAGATGAATTAGTTAAAAAGGGTGCAACCTATATAGACGAAATAGCATCTACTTATGAAGTAAGAAGCTATGTGAGTTTATTTGCAGGTCTTGGCTCATCAATAGCTTATGTCATCATTGCAAAGCGATTTGGCGAAAATATAATAATATGCACAGTAGCAGCTATAGTTGTAGCCGCGATAGTCGGTTTAATATTTAGAAGAATATTGATAAGAAACAGTATCAATGATATAGCCGATATAAAAGAAGCAAAAATTTACTTTGATGGACCTATAATGAAAGTCAATGATGTAGTTATTACAAATATAGGTCTAAAAGCGACGAGAGAAAAGTTTTTGAAAGACGGAATAGCAATTGAAGTTGTGCCAAAAGACGAAAAAGATTTTGGCGTTATAAATGATTTGGGTCAAAGAGATGCAATTATATACAATATATTTATTCATACAGGTGTAGATAAAGATGTAGATGAACACGATATAGTTTCAACCTCAAAAGTAGATTTAAAAACAAAAAGTGTGTTGATTGTTTTTATGCCGATTCTAAACGATATGGAACTTATAAAACAAGTTGCCGGAAGTACGCCAATCCTAGAAGCGGCAAAAGGAAAACAAAGTAATTACCAATGTTTAATAAAATAATAAGTTTGAGAGGTATAAAATGGACAAAATTTTTTTAATCGGAATAGTAATAGGAATATTAACTAGATTAATTATGCTTAATTTAGAACAAAAACAATATCCAACACAACCAAATGTTTTAATTTCACAATTAGTTTTAGCTTTTATTGCATCTGCACTAGGTGCATTATTAGTTCCTGCATTAATCGAAAGATCATATACATCAATTACATTTTTATCTTTAGCAGCAGAACAATTTAGACAAGTAAGAGAAAATAGAAGAGATACACTGACAGAATTAGAAGCAAAACAACTTGTGCAAAGAGGAAATGCATTTATAGAAGAAATTGCAAAGACGTATGAAGTTAGAAACTATATGTGTATAATATCTTCATTTTTCACAGTTGGTTGCTACTATTTAATTACATCAGAATTCAAATTAGGTCAAAATATAAGCTTACTTATAAGTACTATATTAGGTATAGTACTAGCATTTATTTTAAAAAAGCTTATAAAAAGGGATTCTATTGGAGATATCGCAGATGTAAAGATTGTAGATATATCATTTGAAGATAACAGTATACTCAAAGTTGGCTCACTAAGTGGAATAACAAACGTAGGGTTAAAGTCAGAACGAGAAAAATTTTTAAAATATGGAGTTGGAATAGAAATACTTCCAAAAGACAATAATTATATAAATGCTTCAATAATACAAGACCCAGGCCAAAGACAGACAATAGCATATAATTTATACAGCAGATTGGGGCTTTATAGACAAAAAAACGAGCCAGTTTTT
>CALEBD010000382.1 GCA_937944945.1 uncultured Clostridium sp.
TATGAACTACTATAGGATGATCTATATCTTTAATTTTTTGGAATAACTCAATCATTTTTTCGATATTATTTCCATCAGCTTCATATATATAATCTAATCCCATAGCTTTAAATAAATTATTTGATGCTTGACCATTTGTCTCTCTTAATTCATCTAAATTTTTATATAAACCACCGTGGTTTTCTGCTATAGATTGTTGGTTGTCATTTACGATTATTATAAAGTTAGAGTTTAGTTCTGAACCTGCGAAGTTTAATCCTTCTAATGCTTCTCCACCACTTAATGAACCGTCACCTATTACAGCAACTACATTATAATCTTCTTTCTTTAAATCTCTAGCTTTTGCTAATCCTGATGCTAAACTTATTGATGTTGAAGTATGTCCAACATTAAAGAAGTCGTGTTCACTTTCATCTGGATTTGTATATCCTGAAACAGTTCTATAAGAATTTTCATCTATAAATCCTTCTTTTCTTCCTGTTAAAATCTTATGCGCATAACTTTGGTGAGAAACATCAAATACAAATTTATCTTTTGGTGAATCAAAAACATAATGCATTGCAATTATCGCTTCTACCATACCAAAGTTTGGACCAAAATGTCCTCCATTTTTACCTAATACCATTTTTTTAGTTAAAAATATACTTATGCTTACAATATTTATTGTCAGCATTTTAAATTCAAATTTTACATCACAATTATTAATTTTATTGTTAATATTATGATATAAATTTCAAACATATACTTAACTTTCTTATACAATATCACTTAGAGTTGACTCTAAGTCAATAATATTATTTAATTATACAAATTTTTACAAATAAAAAAGCATTTGAAATAACACTTTTACTGTGTTTTTCAAATGCTTTTTTTATTTAAAAAATATTATTTTCCACAACATTTTTTGTATTTTTTACCGCTTCCGCATGGGCATGGATCATTTCTTCCAACTTTATCTTCTTTAACTACTATTCTAGATCTGTTGTAATCTTTAGTTATAGCTTTTCTAGTTTCAGGAGATAATATTCCATTCCATCCCTCTAATTCATATAACCAGTGAGCTTCAGCACCTAACATATTGTAGTATAATTTTTCCCAGTCTATTTTTATAGAAACGTTAGTATCAGCTTCTATAGCTTCTAAGTCTAACTCTTCTTTAACACTTTCGCTTATTCCATCTAAGAATCCCATGAATAATTCATTAGATACTCCGTATTTAGCAGCTAATTCAGCAACTGTTCCTTCAACAACATCAGTTTTGTTGTTTAATATTTCATTGTATATTCCTGCTTCTGATTTTAAGTAATTTTCCCAGAATTTTATTTCTTCATCATTGTTTGCGTGGTTATCACAAAGGTTTCTCCACTCTGCATATAAACTCATTATAAGTTCCTCCTAATTAATATTTATTCTAAGTTTTTTCTTATTATTAACAATTCTATATTATATCATAATTAAACAATTCTTTTAATACCTTTATGGCATACTCTTGGTCTATAAAATAAGGACTCGAAGCTATTGTAATCACTTTTGCACCCTTTATTAGCTCTTTGATTTTGTTTAATCTAAAATCATATGGAATATAATCCATATCTTTAGAGAATATATCTAAGTCTATGTCTAAAACATATTCGCCTTCTACATTCAAATCAAATCCATAAGAACTGTCTATTATATCTACACCACAGAATACACCTTTTTTAAGTGCAGGCTGTATGAAGTTACCTACATTTAAAACTTTATTGGTATATCTAAAAACATCGTCTAAATTTTCTAAGTCTACTGTATAATCATCGGGCTCTCTCATGTCTTTATGTTGATCTACATGAATTAATTTACAACCTTTATTAAATAATCCCTGTTGTAAACTTTTCATCCAGAAATAAAAGGCATGGTTATGGTTATCAAATATATAGACGACTTTTCCATCTACTTCGTATTGAACTAAATTTTTAAGTCCTATTGCTTTTATTTCTGTATCTTCGTCAATTTCGTTAAAAACTATATTTTCACCTAAAGATACATCATCTAAAGTTCCCTTTATTAATTTAGGTACAAATATTTTCTTGTTTGTTCTTTCATCATAAGAAAATATATTGTTTCCTAATGGTTCTTCAATATAAAAACCTACATATCTCTCCATGTTTTCTCCTTAAAAATACTAAAACATATTCCATGGATATTTATTCGGTGGTTCACAAATAAATTCCATTTTTTCTTTTTTAGTTGGATGTTCTATTTCTATTTTGTATGACCACAGTGCAATTTGTTGCCCTTTTTTATTTACGTTCTTTCCGTATCTTTGGTCCCCATAAAGTGGGTGATTTCTACTTGAAAATTGAACTCTGATTTGGTGTGGTCTACCTGTTTGTAAATCAATTTCTACAAGACTAAATCCATTATTTGATGCTAATGTTTTATAGCTTAATTTAGCATCTTTAGCATCTTTGTGATTTTTATTTACTACACTTACCATATTTGTCTTTTTATCTTTATATAGATAATCGCTTAAGTTGTCTTCTCTCTTTTTCATATCGCCATGTATAACAGCTTTATAAGTCTTCTTAAACGTTTTGTTTCTAACTTGCTCAGATAATCTAGATGCAGCTTTTGAAGTTTTGGCAAATACCATAATCCCTCCAACTGGTCTATCTAATCTATGGACAAGTCCAACAAAGACATTTCCTGGTTTGTTGTATTTTTCTTTTAAATATTTTTTTAGTAAATTTACCATATCATCGTCATTGGTATTGTCACCTTGAGATAATATATTTACAGGCTTTTCAACTACTAATAAATGATTGTCTTCAAATATTACGTTAAGCATTATTTAGACTCCCATCTACCAAATATACCACATGGAAGAATTTTTCCGTCTCTTGAAGCTGGTATTCCTAATTCTCCTCCGTATATTTTTCCGCCTTTTACTTTTTTACCTATAGTAGTTTGAAGTACATTTTCTAATACTATTGGTGAGAATCCTGTTGTATATGAGTTTATTAAGAAGAATAATGGCTTATCTGATAATACTTTCATACATAAGTTAACAAAGTCGAAAAGTTTTTCTTCTATTTGCCATACTTCACCTTTTGGTCCTCTTCCATAAGAAGGTGGGTCCATTATTATTGCATCGTATTTATTTCCTCTTCTTATTTCTCTTTCAACGAATTTTACAACGTCGTCTACTATAAACCTTACTTTTCTATCTTCTAATCCTGATAATTTTATATTATCTTTTGCTTGAGTAGTCATACCTTTAGAAGCATCTACGTGACATACTTCTGCTCCAGCTGCAGCACAAGCAACAGTTGCTCCACCAGTATAAGCAAATAAGTTTAATACTTTTATCGGTCTTTTTGCATTTCTTATTTTATCCATTGACCACTCCCAGTTTGCCGCTTGTTCTGGGAATAATCCAGTATGTTTAAATCCAGTTGGTTTTATGTGGAATTTTAAGTCTTTATAGCTTATAGTCCATTGTTCTGGGTATTTCTTTTTGTGTTCCCATTGACCTCCACCTTTATTACTTCTGTGGTAGTGTCCATGAGGATTTTTCCATAGAGACCATTCTGCCTCCATTGGCCAAACTACTTGAGGGTCCGGTCTTCTAAGTACATAGTTCCCCCATCTTTCTAGTTTTTCTCCATTTCCCATGTCTATAAGTTCATAATCTTTCCATTGATCCGCTAATA
>CALEBD010000383.1 GCA_937944945.1 uncultured Clostridium sp.
TTTCAAATTGCTTCTCAAGTTCAGCTCTTATGAATTCCCTGGTTTTCTCTCCTACCATATTACATAATAAAAAAAAAGCAGGTAAGAAGGATTCTTACCTGCTAATAAACAAAAACTTTATCAAACAAAATCAAACATCTCATCAATTTCAGCATCAGAATAGGATGAATTAATCTCACCTGATTTTATATTATCTGAATTATTAATGACATGCGGATGCTGCAGAGTCTGAAGTAAAAGATCCACAGACTTTCTAAGTCCTTCTACTTCCTTTATTAGCCTGATATTAGGGTCTACCATTTCAACAGGCTGTTTATTAGAAGTGTAACTACTATATTCAATTAATTTGAGAAGATCTTCAGATTTACATCTGGTGTAATCTTTTTTATAATTTTCAAGACAGGCCTTTTGCAAATTGTGTTTCTTGATAAGAGCATAGATCTCCTTTCTATTCATAGCTCCAGACTTAATCTTTTTGTTGGGATTAGTCAACATGAATACAAGTTCATTGGTAGTTTGTCCTCTGTAGGGGATATTAGAAGGAAGAACAGAATTATTATTAATTAACTCAGTTTTTGAAACTCCTTCATAAAATACCATACCTTCATAATCTATGTTTGCCTTGTCCAAGTCTCTTTTCAGTTCCTCTAGTGTAGTGGCATCAGACATAATTACACTTTTCTCTTGTCTCTTTGTCGATACGATTGTGATTTTTCTTGCTTCCATAATTGTATTTATTAAATGTTTTTTCTTTTTTTTTTATTTCTCAAATAAACCCTTTATTATTTTGATGAAATCTTTCTTATCCTGAAGAGAATGATATAAACCTGATATATCCTTATCCCCTTCGAACTTAGGTAATACCAGATTTGTAAATCCTGTAGATTTAGCCAGTTTCTCTCCATCTATGAGCCCTGCTTCATCATTATCAAATAGTATATATATATTTTTGTACCTTCTTTTAAGCTCATTAATAGCTGTATCACTTATTCTGTAGCCTTCTCCTTGAACCGCTAAAGATGGAATACCAGTATTAGCCCATAAACAAAGAGCATCCTTCATGGAGGAACATATACATACTAAGTCTCCATACTCTGGTATCTTTGTCCATAAGCTAATCACTGATAAATCATGTTTGTTACTCCACTTATAGCCATTTTTGTTAAATGGTTGATAAATTTTCAAAGTGATTTTTCCCTCTTTGCGTTCTACATATGCATAAGCATATTTATCTGCTACATAGACATTTCTTACTCCGTTTTTTATTATAATTTTATGAGATATAGGATAGACATCAGCATATTTCAACCACTTTAGACTTATCCCAAAGGATTCCCAATATTCTATATCATGTTTCCTCCACTCTCTTACCTTACACTGCAAATCAATTGATTTATTATAATTTTGAGTGGTAATTATATTACAGGAGTTACATGATTTTATATTAGAGCTACTAGAAAATCTTGGTATATCTTTATCTATTCTCTCTAATACTTCTACATATGGAATTCCCCACATTTTAGATAAGAGATCAAATAGTCCTCCCCTATCTCCTGTAGATAAATCCGTATAGAATATTCTCTTTCCATCTCTAGAGTATAATCCAAAGGAAGGTCTCTTATCCTCCCTAAGAGGAGAATTAATTATGCAGGGTATATCTGTAATACCTAAGTAAAAGTATAGGATATTAGATTCCGTAGTTTTCTTTAATATGTCCTCTAAGCTGATTGAAGATCTCCCAGAGATAAATGACATACTGGTATCGTCTTTTTATGTATTACTGTCTATTAGAACCATGGAGAGTCTTGCATAGGCATATCAGAAGAAGGCTCCGGATTATTGTTGAAGTCAGTAGATTCTACTGTGTATTCCTTTAAATCACAGACCTCAAACTCTGTAGTAGGATAAGCTCCAGCAGCTTTTCTCTCTTGAAGTTCTGCATCCAGTCTGCTGTAGTCGGTTACACTGTTCTTCAAGAATTTCTGAGTGTAAACAGCTTGATATTGTTTACCATCTTCAGTAGTTCTCACTCCAAACAACCCTTTAACCCTATTCTTAGGTTGCAAAGAGATTGCTTCTCTCAACTCTGAATAGTCTCCTTTGAAGTAATTGTCAATTTTATCCAATCTAGCCTCTGCATCAGCTTTATTCGGTATTTCTACTACTTCTCCACTAGCTTTCCTATAAGATTTATTAGGAATATTTAAATATGCCTTTAAGAATCCTGTAAGATCCTCTTCTCCTATATAAGCCGGCCTGAAATCAGCAGGTTCAAACCAATTGAGGTTAGATGGGATAGTGCCAGATTTCGCATTCTCTATAGGTAACCAAGTGGTCTCTCCATATTTATTTATCACTTGAACCTTACTTCTATCTCTGTTATATCTCACCTCTCTGGTAATAAAGAAAGGTATTTTGGTTTTCATATCAATTCCATTGCATTTCTTAGGATCTGTCTGTACAATGAAATCTATTCTTACTTGAGGAACTGTATGTTTATCCCCTTCTGGACCAACTTCAACTTCGCTTAAATACGAAGGGCCATCATTGATAGTAGTATTGTACAATTTTTCTAGTGTTTCCTTATCAGGATTAACAGCTAGCACACTTACTGA
>CALEBD010000384.1 GCA_937944945.1 uncultured Clostridium sp.
ATAAAATTTAGAATAATAGAAAAAATATATCATATATAGTTGATGTGAATTAGAAGATTATTGACATTTAACGAAAGTAGTGATTGATTTCCTTAAATAGTGATTATTTAAAAGTGGCTGTAGAATATCTACAGCCACTTTTTTTTCATATTAGCCCTGTATTGGGACGGGGTACAGTGCATAAACTTCTTAAATGTCTTACCGAAGTAGCTTATCCCATTAAATCCGACATTGATGCAGATATTAGATATTGGTTCATCAGTGTTATAAAGGTATTCGGTTGCCTTCAAAACTCTATATTCCATCAAATATTCAAACGGAGTCATTTTTAGGATTCGTCTAAAACTTCTGCAACATTCGCTTTTGCTGATATTGCATGATTTTGCGATATCATCTAGAGATATATCGCGTGCAAAGTTTGTTTTTATGTAGTTTATCGCTGTTTTGACCCTTTCATCATCAGCAGAAACTTTTTTGGAAGGACTTTGGATTTTATCTTTTAAATTTTTAACAAGTTTGAGCCAAATTATATTTAAGTTGTTGGCGATTTCTAATTCATAAGCATAATCTTTGTTTTTATATGATGAATAGATATCTTTTACGTATTGTAAAATTTCACTTTGCCAATTTACATCATTTTTAAAGATTACAAAGTCCAAGTTGTGGCTATTAATCACAGTGTCGACGTATTTTTTGCTTATTAGTGAGTGATCACTTCCCGAAATTATGCTTTGGTTAAACATAATTGAAATCATCTTGCAGTTTTGATAATATGGTTTAATTTGGTGAAGTACATTGGAATTAAAAAGTATTCCTTCCCCAGGATTCAACACAATAGTCTCACCATTTACTTGAAAGCAAATTTTATCTTCAACTACGTATGAAATTTGAAGGTCTTTGTGCCAATGCCATCTAATGTATCCTTCATCAAAATTACAAAAGTCATCTGTAAATATGAGGAATGGGAAATCACCATTTTCATATTTGATAATCTCTCTTTGTTGTTTATCAACTTCTATTTTTGATAATTGCATATTAAAACTTCCTTTCAATTTCGCTAATATAGTTGCAATGTTAATCAATATATTAATTGTTATACATTGCAAATAGTAATAGAATAAGGATGTAGCCGAATTAATAAGTCAATATATTTAAAATCATATTAATAATATTATTATATATGAAAAACAAAATTTTATGAAAGGAAAGGAAAAAAATATGAATAAATCACGTTTTAAAGGAATCGCTTTAGTTATTTTTGGAGCTACTTTATGGGGTATTTCTGGAACAGTTGCAGAATTTTTGTTCCAAAAAAACAGCTTTACTACGGAGTGGCTAGTAGTCGTTAGGTTATTATTATCAGGTATTTTACTTTTAAGCTATGGTTCAATTAAGAAAGATCCAGGAATTAAAGAAATTTGGAAAAATAAAAAAGATGCGATAACACTTGTATCTTTTAGTGTTTTGGGAATGTTGGGTTCTCAATATACTTACTTCGCTGCGATTAAATATGGAAATGCAGCAACAGCGACAATCTTACAATATTTATCACCAGTGATTATAACTTGTTATGTTGCTATTGTAAGCAAAAAGTTGCCAAACAAAAACCAAATAGTTGCAATTTTATTAGCTATAGTAGGTACTTTCTTTATAATTACAAAAGGAGATATACACAGCTTATCTATATCTAAACAGGCACTATTTTGGGGACTATGTTCAGCATTTGCCGCTGCAATTTATACATTACAACCAGTTAAATTGCTGACAAAATATTCTTCAATCACAGTTGTTGGGTGGGGGATGTTACTTGGTGGTATAGCGTTTAGTTTTATAAATCCACCTTGGAAATTTAGCGGAACTTGGTCAGTAGCGACTGTTTCTGCTGTGGCATTCGTAGTGATATTTGGAACATTGTTTGCTTATTATTGCTATTTAGAGAGTTTAAATTATATTCAACCAACTGAAACAAGTATATTAGGTTCTTTTGAACCATTATCAGCAGCATTCCTATCAGTTATATGGCTGAAAAATCCTTTTGGAATGGGCGATATTGTTGGAACAGTTTGTATTATTCTTACAACTATAATTTTAGCTTATGCTAAAAAAGATGAGCCTAAGGAAGAGACTTGTGAAAGTATAGATAAAAATAAATTTGAAGAGTACATCTAAGAAAATTTGGGACTTTGGAAGGAATTATCCAGAGTTCCAAATTTTTTTTTGAAAAAAGTTTGGTTGTAACGCTTGACATTACAACCAAAAAGGTTTCTAAAGGTGCAAGATGAATATTTAAAAGAAGAAATAAACAAAAAAGGAATTGTAGATATAAATAATTTAAATCCTATACAAAAGGGGATTTATCTTTGGCAGGGTGACATAACAACTCTTCGTTGCGACGCTATTGTAAATGCGGCAAACAGTGCAATGACTGGGTGTTATCTTCCAAACCACAGATGTATCGACAATGCCATTCACTCATTTGCAGGGGTAGAGCTTAGACTTGAGTGTGATGAAATTATGAATAGACAAGAGCATGGCGAGCCGACGGGACAGGCGAGTTTCACTTCCCAAATGATAAAGCAGCCCAAATAGCTATAAAAACTGTTGAGGAATTTATGAAAAAAGATACTAGTGTAAAGAAGGTGATTTTCAATGTTTTCAAAGATATGGACAAAGAAATATACAGAGAATTACTCAAATAGTATAGAAAAATTGAGAGAAATATTAGAAGATGCCGACGCTGTTGTGATAGGGGCAGGTTCTGGTCTATCAACATCAGCAGGACTGACTTATAGTGGTGAGAGATTTAAAAAATATTTCTCTGATTTTATACAAAAATACAACATCCCAGATATGTATAGTGGGGGATTTTATCCATATGAAACACTCGAGGAATATTGGGCGTGGTGGAGCAGACACATCTACTACAACCGATATGTCGACATACCAAAACCTGTTTATAAAAATTTGTTGGATTTAGTAAAAGACAAGGACTACTTTGTGATTACGACTAATGTGGATCATTGTTTTCAAAGAAGTGGGTTTGATAAAAATAGATTGTTTTATATGCAGGGGGATTATGGCTTATGGCAATGTAGCGAGCCATGTCACCAAAAGACTTATGACAACGAAATACAAGTAAAAGAAATGGTAAAAAAACAAAAAGACTTAAAAATCCCAAGTGATTTAATCCCTTATTGTCCAGTTTGTAAAAAGCCAATGACTATGAATTTAAGATGTGACAATACATTTGTCCAAGATGAGGGATGGTACGAGGCGATGGCACCGGACGAGATAAAAAGCCAGTCAATCTGTATTGATGGTGATATAGGGGATGTTATATTATCGATAATATAATATTAAAAATGAAAGTTGTTTATAATAAAATATTATAATAAAAGCCATTGATAAAGTAGAATTTGTCAGTGGTTTTTATTTTGAAAAATCACCCGGGTGAAAACCTCCAAACATCAAGTTATAACCCATAATTTAAACTATACTATAATTAAATAGAAAGTTTATATCTAGTAAAAATATTTTATTTAGGCTAATCAAGAAGGATACTTTATTTAGACTAAATAAAAAAGATATCTCATATTATAGAGAAAAGGGCAAACTACAAGAACAGCTTAGCATTATGAAAAATGCCATGCCTTATTATTATAAAATCACCCAAAATCATGGAATAGGTGCTGAGTATATTATGGAGGCCGAGGTCTGTTTTAATCAGGGGGATATATTAAACGCAGAAATAGCACTAGATAAGGCTATGCTTTTGTGTGATAAGTATTCGGGGGTTCTTTGCTGTGCTTTATTTTTAAAGTTGAGGATACTTATACATAGGGGTAGGTACGAAGAGTTTAGAACTTTGATGGATGAGATTGAAGAGAGGATTTATATAAATGATCTTCATATGTTTTCGGATACATTGGACATTATAAGGGCATATATATATTCCAATTTAAAAGAAGAGAGCAAGATTCCTAAGTGGATTGTAAATGGGAATTTTGAAAATACTAGATTATTATTTCTGACGATTTCTCTTGTGAATTTTATTTACTCAAAAGTGCTTATAACGAAAAAGGAATATGTTAAGGTCGTTGCACTTTATGAAAAATCTATAGCTATGGCAAAGATATTTCCCAATTTAATTTGTGAAGTTTTTGAAAATATACATATAGCAATAGCATACGATAATTTGTCTAAAAGAAAAGATGCAGTTGAAAAACTTGAAAAAGCGTTGGATATAGCTCTAAGTGACAGACTATATATGATTTTTGCGGAAAATTATACTGATATAGAAGATTTATTAGATGAAATATATGAAAAAGGTAATTTTAAAGCACAGATAGACGAGATTAGAAGATTGCAAAAGCCTTATGATAAATTTTTAAAATTTGTTAAAAAAGAAAAATCGAGATTGGCTGAATTGTCGGAAAGAGAGCTAGAAGTTGCTAATTTAGCGGCACAAGGATTTACAAATAATGAAATAGCAAAAACATTATTTGTATCAGTAAACACAGTCAAAACGATATTAAAAGCCGTCTTTAAAAAATTATGTATAAAATCAAGACAAGAAATAAAAGATATTATAAAAAGCCAAAATAACAACTAAATCTAAGTCATAGCTACATTTTAAAAAACTTTTTTTGACAAAAAATACATCAAATTTAGATTATATCAAACTGCGATTTGGGATAATCTATTACTAAGTATTTTTTTATAGAGAGGAGAAGTAAAATGACTATTAGAGATAAATTTGAAGAAATGAAAGAACATCACGAAGGTAGAAAAGAATATCGTCATGAACTTAGAGATGAAAGAAAATTAGAACATGAATTAAAACACGACGTTAAAAAAGAAATAAAAGACATAACAAAACAAGATAAAGAATTAGGCCACGAAATAAAAAGAGAGGCAAAAGCAGATTATAAAGAATTTAAAAAAGACGAAAAAGAAGCTGAAAAATATGCAAAAGCAATAAATAAAGGGATGAAAGAATTACAAGAAGAAGAGAGAAAACAACAACATGAATTCGCTGAGATGTTGAAAAAACAAATGGAAAATGAATAAAAATATTTAATAAATAAAAAATATAGATGTAGTCTATAAAATATCCCCAAGTACAGTTTGTGCTTGAGGATATTTTTTTGAAATAAATATTATATAATATGTTAAGCCTGATTGAGGCGAGAGTGTATTAGGCAAGTTAGATTGTTTAGTTAAAAGTTAATAATGATTGAATTTGAACCGTGTGCATGGCATTTTGTTGTG
>CALEBD010000385.1 GCA_937944945.1 uncultured Clostridium sp.
GCTTATAGAGAAGATGGGCGGCAGGATTGAGGTAGAAAGTACACCGGGCAGCGGTACTTCTTTTACCCTGTTTTTCCCGCTGGTAAAATGAGCAACACCCTGTCAATACGGCAGGGTGTTTCCTGTCATTTGAAAATGCAAGGTTAATGCAAGGTTCCGGCAAGGTTAATGCAAGATTGGCGTGATACAATGACAGGCATAGGAGGTTTTGAATATGAGTAAATACGTTATTGAAACAAAAAATTTAACAAAATTAGTTTCAAATTTTTCAGCTTTAAAACTAAATCCTAACACTAAAACTGAACAATACATAATATGTATAGACCCAGGTCATCAGGCAAAAGGAAATTCAGAGACAGAACAAGTAGGACCAAATTCAGGCTCATATAAAGCAAAAGTATCTTCTGGAACAGCCGGTGTAGCGACTAAAAAGCCAGAATATGAATTAAATTTAGAGGCATCTTTAAAGTTAAAACATATATTAGAAAGTAGAGGATATAAAGTCTATATGACAAGGGAAAGTCATGATGTGGATATAAGCAATAAAGAAAGAGCTATATTTGCAAATGAAAAGAAAGTAGATATGGTAGTTAGGATACATGCCGACGGTTCTGACAATGAAGGAATTACAGGAGCATCTATTTTAATTCCATCAAAATACGGTGAATATACATCAGCTATTTATGAAGACAGCTCAAATTGTGCAAAATTTATAAATGAAAATATGCAAAATAATGGTTTCAAAGTAAATGGTATATTCGAACGTAGCGACTTAACAGGATTTAACTGGTCACAAGTCCCAGCAGTACTATTAGAAATGGGATTTATGAGTAACTATACAGAAGATCAAAATATGTCTAGTCCAAAATATCAAGAAAAAATGATGACTTCAGTAGCAGATGGATTAGATAATTATTTTAAAAATAAAAAATAAGGTGATATTATGACAAATATATTGGGGGAAAGAAGGAATAATAGCGTCTTAGAAAAGACATTAAATATTATAAGTCCGATTAAAAATAAATTTTCAAAACCAGACTGTAGAGTTCATATATTTATACAGGAAAATGCAATGAATAGCTTATGGTTAAATGGATACTATGAAGTCTATGAATTTTTTTATAGATACAAAAAAACAATAAATCAAGGAGTTGTATGGGCAGACCAAGATTTAAAATGCTATTGTCATTTTTTTAATACTTTTACAAATAAGGGGCTACCAGGTGTAGACGATAATGCACTAACACTAGCTATAAAATATTACGACTATGCTATAGATTTTTTTTATGAAGATGATATATACCAATCCATGTTTTATTTAGGTGCAGCTTGCCATCTAGTTCAAGATGTAACCGTCCCGCAACACGCCACAGGAGACTTACTAAACAATCACATGCAGTTTGAAAATTACGCAAAAGCCAATTATCTAAAAATAAAGCGATTTAGAATATACTCTGAACCGATTTTATTTAACTCTGTAGAAGAGTATATACGATTTAATTCTTATAATGCGATAAAGAACCAACATATGTATAAACACGTTCAAAATTTAAGCACTAGATTTTACTTAATTGCCGAAAAAGCATTGGAATTCTCACAACAGACAACAGCAGGAATCCTAATTCTGTATTTTAAAAATACGTATATGCAAAATTACAAAAATCAAATATAATAGTATAGATGTAAACAAATAAAATTTATAAGAGGTGGATAAATGCTAGTAGTAGAAAATGTTAGTCATGGTTTTGGAGCGAGAACAATACTAGAAAATGTATCTTTTAGACTTAAAAAGGGAGAACATATAGCTCTTGTAGGTGCTAATGGAGAAGGAAAATCTAGTTTCTTAAATATAATAACAAAAAAATTAATGCCAGATGCAGGTAATATAAAATGGTCATCAAGAGCAACAGTTGGATACTTAGACCAACATGCTGTTTTAGAAAAAGGAATGACTATAAGAGACGTATTAAGAGATGCGTTCAAAAACATGTTCGAGTTAGAACAAGAAATGTTAAAAATGTATGACCTAATGGGTGAAGCAGACGAAGAACAAATGAATAAACTTCTTGAGGAAACTGCTGAAATACAAACTATATTAGAAAACAGTGGATTCTATACAATAGATGCAAAAATCCAAGAGGTTGCTAATGGTTTAGGATTAGGGGAAATAGGTCTTGATAGAGACGTAACTGATTTAAGTGGAGGTCAAAGAACAAAAGTACTTCTTACTAAATTATTATTAGAAAGTCCAACAATATTAATCCTTGACGAGCCTACAAACCACTTAGATGAAGAGCATATAGTATGGCTTACAAGATATTTACAAGAGTATGAAAACAGCTTTATTCTTGTATCACACGACACAGACTTTATAAACAATACATGTAATGTAATTTATCATATAGAAAATGCTGAGCTTACAAGATATAAAGGTAACTACGACGAATTTGTAAGACTTAGAGATATTAAGAAAAGACAAGAAGAAAGTGCTTATGAAAAACAAGTTGAAGAAAGAAAGAAACTTGAAGATTTCGTAGCTAGAAATAAAGCGAGAGTTGCAACTAGAGGTATGGCAAACTCAAGACAAAAAATACTTGATAAGATGGAAATCTTAGAAAGACCAAAAGAAAAATTAAAACCAACATTCAACTTTAGAAATGCTAGAGCAGCAGCGAGAATAATATTCGAAACTAAAGATTTAGTGTTAGGATATAATGAACCATTAACTAAACCATTAAACTTCCAATTAGAAAGAGGACAAAAAATAGCTCTTAAAGGGATGAATGGTATAGGTAAATCAACACTTCTAAGAACTTTACTTGGAATGACAAAACCATTTGATGGTCAAGTTGAATTAGGTGATTACTTAGAAGTTGGATATTTCGAACAAGAAAGTTCAATGGATAACTACAATACTGCATTAGATGATGTATGGCAAGAATATCCTGTATTAACAAACTACGAAGTTAGACAAGCTCTTGCTAAATGTGGTCTTACTACTGAACATATAACAAGTCAAGTTAGAGTTTTAAGTGGGGGAGAAGCGGCAAAAGTTAGATTATGTAAGTTAATGTTAAAAGACATAAACTTCTTAGTTCTTGACGAGCCTACAAACCACTTAGACGTAGAAGCTAAAGATGAGCTTAAAAAAGCAATAAAAGAATTTAAAGGAACAGTTCTTTTAGTTTGCCATGAGCCAGAATTCTACAGTGATGTAGTTGATGATGTTTGGAATATAGAAGATTTCACTACAAAAATAGTTTAATACTTAAATTAGAGGGGGCTTTCAATTGAGAAAGTTATTAAATGTAGTTGTATCTATATGTTTAGCTTTATTTGTGATTGGTTCATCAGTTATTATAACTATGAATATAAAAAGCATCTACTATAATGATATAGATAAACTAAACATAGAGTCTATGATTAATCTATCAAGGGAAGATATAATAGAGAATTACGATTATTTAATTGATTATAACTTAAGCTGGAATGCAGAAGAATTTGAGTTGCCATCTCTACCTTCATCACAAAATGGTAAAATCCATTTTGAAGAAGTGAGAGATATATTCCAAAATGTAAAAATACTTACTATAATCTGTGGAGTTATCTCTGTTGTAGGAGGTATTTTACAAATTAGAAAGAAAGACTTCAAATTTTTAAGAAATGCATCCATCTTAATTGTGATAATGCCAGTTTTATTGGCTATTCCAATTGCGATAAATTTCAATGCATGTTTTATTATGTTTCATAAGATAATGTTTAGTAACAATTATTGGATTTTTAACCCTGTGTTAGATCCTGTTATAAATATGTTGCCGGAAGCATTCTTTATGCATATGGGTATTGCAATTTTGGGAATTATGGTATGTGCAAGTGTAATTTTACAATTGATATATCATAAGGTTAAAAAGTTA
>CALEBD010000386.1 GCA_937944945.1 uncultured Clostridium sp.
ATAGTATGAAGGATATGCCATCATATCTTCCAGAAGGACTTAAATTTGCACATTCTCCAAGAAGAGAAGACCCTAGAGATGCTCTTATTTTTAGAGAAGGTTATAAAACTTTAGAAGATTTACCTCAAGGTGCAAAAATAGGAACTGGAAGTAAAAGAAGAAAATATCAATTATTAAAACATAGACCAGATTTAGAAATTGTACCTATAAGAGGTAATATCGAGACAAGAATAAAGAAAATAGAAACAGAAAATCTTGATGGTGTAGTATTAGCAGCATCAGGACTGAGAAGAGCTGGATTAGAAGAAAAAATAGATTATTATATACCGACAGATATTATGTTACCTGCTCCTGCACAAGGAATATTAGCTCTTGAAATTAGAGAAGATGATAAAGAGACTGAAAAAATAATAGATTCTATAAAAGATAATATTACAAAAGTACAAATAGATGCAGAAAGAGGTTTCTTAATAGGTGTTAATGGAAGTTGTCATATACCTATGGGAGCTTATTGTGAAGTAGATGGAGAAAAAATTACTCTGACTGGACTTTATGGAGATGGAGACGGAAAGAAAATAGTAATTCAATCTAAAGAAGGAACTCTAGCTGATGCACAAAAAATAGGATATGAATTAGCAAAAAGTGTATTAAAGGAGTATGAAAAATAATGAAGGGGAAAGTTTACTTAGTGGGGGCAGGACCTGGCGATTATAAACTATTAACATTAAAAGGGTTAGAATGCATAAGAAAAGCAGATGTTATAGTTTATGACAGACTTGCTAATATAAATTATTTAAAAGAAGCTAAAAAAGGCTGCGAGTTTATAAATGTTGGAAAAGCATCAAGTGACCATTTAGTACCTCAAGATCAAATAAATAGAATAATAGCTGATAAAGCCTTAGAAGGAAAAATAGTAACAAGACTTAAAGGTGGAGATCCATATGTATTTGGTAGAGGTGGAGAAGAAGGTGAACTTCTTGAAGCAGAGGGAATTGATTTTGAGGTTGTTCCAGGAATAACTTCAGCAATCGGTGGGCTTTGTTATGCTGGAATTCCAATAACTCATAGAGACCATGCATCATCATTCCATGTTATAACTGGTCATCTTAGAAAAGATGGAAAAGAAAATCCTGATATAAACTGGAATGCCTTAGCTAATATGAGAGGTACACTTGTATTTTTAATGGGTGTAGCAAATTTAAAAAATATAAGTGAAAATTTAATGAGAGAAGGTATGGCTAAAGATACACCTGTAGCATTTATCAGCTGGGCAACACGCTACAATCAAAGTGTTGTTACAGCAACGCTTGAAAATGCTTATGAAGTTGCTATGAAAGAAGGTGTAAAACCACCAACATTAATAGTAGTAGGAACAGTTGTAAACCTTAGAGAAAAGTTAAACTTCTTTGAAAATAAACCTCTATTTGGCAAAAATATAATGGTTACTAGGTCAAGAAGCCAAAATAGCAAATTAGTAGAACAAATAATGGATTTAGGCGGAAATCCTATTGAGATACCAACTATAAAAATTGAAAAAGTTCAAGATAATAAAGAATTAGAAAATGAAATAAAAAATATTAAAGATTATACTTATTTAGTTTTAACTAGCAAAAATGGAGTAGATATATTCTTCGATAAATTAGATGAATTAGGGCTAGACTGTAGAGCACTTGCAAATATAAAAGTTTGCTCAATTGGTGCAGCTACATCAAAAGCTATCCAAAGAATAGGAATTAAACCAGACATACAGCCTAAAAATGCTGTAGGAGAATCTTTGTATGATGAGTTAAAAGATATTGTCACAAAAGATGATAAGATTTTAATTCCTAGAGCTAAAAATGCTAGAAAATTCTTAGTTGAAAAACTAAACGAAATATCTAATGTAACAGAAGTTATAACATATGAAAGTGTAATGGATGATAGCAAAAAAGAAGAAGCTATAAAAGCATTAGAAGAAGGCAATCTAGATTATATCACATTTGCTAGTTCATCAACTGTAACAAACTTTATCAAGCTAATTGGAGAAGAAAACAAAGATAAATTGTCTAATACTAAAATAATATCAATAGGCAGAATAACTACAAAAACTATTTTAGATAATAATTTAGAAGTTTATAAACAAGCAGAAAATGCATCTATTGAAAGTATGATAGAGGCAATGTCAGAATAAGCTACCTATTAATATGAAAGGAGCCAAAATGTTAAGAAGACCAAGAAGACTTAGAGCTACACAAGCTTTAAGAAATTTAGTAAGAGAAACAAAATTAGAAAAAGAAGATTTAATCTATCCTCTATTTATAGTGGATGGTGAAAATATAAAAAGAGAAATATCTTCTATGGAAGGTGTTTATCACTTCTCTGTAGATATGTTAGAAGATGAAATTAAAGAATTAGTTGAATTAGGAATAGAACATGTAATATTATTTGGTGTTCCTGATGACAATAAAAAAGACTGTTGTGGTAGCGAAGCATATAACGATAACGGAGCTTTACAACAAGGTATAAGAAAAATAAAAGAAATAGCGCCACAAATGGATGTAATATGTGATGTTTGTATGTGTGAATATACAAGTCATGGACATTGTGGAATATTAACAGAAGATGGATATGTAGATAATGACAAAACATTAGAATATTTATCAAAAATAGCTGTTAGTTATGCAAAAGCAGGTGCAGATATGGTAGCTCCTTCTGATATGATGGATGGAAGAATAGGAGCACTTAGAAATGCATTAGATGAAAATGGTTATGAAACTGTTGCAATAATGGCATATAGCGCAAAATATGCATCAGCATTCTATGGACCATTTAGAGATGCTGCAAACTCAGCACCAGCATTTGGAGATAGAAAAACATATCAAATGGATCCAGCAAATTCTAATGAAGCTATGATAGAAGCTGATTTAGATATTGCAGAAGGTGCAGACATAATAATGGTTAAACCTGCTCTTTCTTATTTAGATATAATAAGAAGATTTAAAGATAATTATGACTTACCAATAGCGGCTTACAATGTAAGTGGAGAGTACTCTATGTTAAAAGAAGCTGTTAAAAAAGGTCTATTAAGTGAAGATGCTATATATGAAGCTGTAATGTCTATAAAAAGAGCTGGGGCTACAATTATAATTACTTATTTTGCAAAAGATATAGCAAAATTAATTAATACAAAAAAATAATTTTTTACGAATAAAAAAATTAATACAAAAATAATGAAATCTCTTCTTTTAAAATTTCAAAAGAAGAGATTTTTTTTACATTTTTCCTAAAATTTATAATATTAATGAAAGTATATACAATGAAAAATTTAATTTATTTAATATTTTAAATATCAAAAATAAAAAAATATTTCACAAGATTTATACTTTTTGTTTTTTTATGGCAATTTGCAGGAAAATAATGTATTATTAATAGATAATAGGAATAATTTAACAAAAAGATAAATAGAATTATTTTTTTCTTTTTATCGCATGCACAAAATAATATAAGGAGGAATGTTTTTATGAAGGGAATTTTAGAAAAATGGAACAGTATAAGTTTGGTTAAACGTATATTGGTAGGGATGATAATTGGTATTATTTTAGGTACATTTGCTAAGGAAGCTCAAATTATAGGACTTTTAGGGGAATTATTTGTTGGAGCATTAAAAGCAGTAGCTCCAGTATTGGTATTTTTCTTAGTTATTGGTGCTTTAGCACAACATAAAGATGGTAAAAAGAATAACATGGGTTCAGTTATAGCACTATATTTAATCGGTACTTTTTGCTCTGCTTTAGTAGCAGTTGTAGCAAGTTTTATATTCCCAGTTACAATTAATTTGGGTTCAGTAGCAGAGGTTGATACAGCAATACCTGGAGGAATAGGTGAAGTATTAAAAACATTATTACTAAATATAGTTAGTAATCCAGTTGGAGCTATAGTAGATGCAAATTATGTTGGTATATTAGCTTGGGCAGTAGTATTTGGTTTAGCATTAAGAAAATCTTCAGATAGAACAAAAGAATTTTTAGCTGATATTTCAGATGCAGTTACACAAGCGGTGAAATGGGTTATAAGTTTTGCTCCATTTGGTATATTAGGATTAGTTTTCACAGCTATATCAACAAATGGTATAGGTATATTTAAAGATTACGGTTCATTATTAGCATTATTATTAGGATGTATGGCAGTTGTTGCATTTGTTGTAAATCCAATAATAGTATATTTAAATATAAGAAAAAACCCATATCCATTAGTATTTAAATGTTTAAAAGAAAGTGGTATAACTGCATTCTTTACTCGTAGTTCAGCAGCGAATATACCAGTTAATATGGAGTTATGTGAAAGTTTAGGATTAAATGAAGATAATTATTCAGTATCAATACCATTAGGTGCTACTATAAACATGGGTGGTGCAGCAGTTACAATAACAGTATTATCATTAGCAGCTGTTCATACTTTAGGAATAACAGTAGATATACCAACTGCTATAGTTCTTAGTGTATTAGCTGCAGTTTCTGCATGTGG
>CALEBD010000387.1 GCA_937944945.1 uncultured Clostridium sp.
TGCGATTTTTCGTTTACCTTGAAAATCTATATTATTATAAAATTCTAATGTATTTTTATTGTAATAACCTAAATTTAAAGCTTGATTTAGTATTTTGTTAATTAAATCATAAGAATATTTTTTACTTTCATTTATTCTTTTCAATTCATATGAATTATATGGGTAAATTTCTTCAGTTTGGATAGTGAAGTAATAGTCTGATTTTAGCTCAATAGGATATCCGCCACCTTCGCCTATAACTAGTTTTAAATTATCAATTATATTTGTATTTTCTAAAATCCATTCAGTACCGTATTTGCCACTTTGTTCTTCATCACATGAGCACATAAATATAATTGTATTTTCAGGTATATGTTTATTTAATGATAAGTTTCTCATTATTTCCATCCAAATTGAAACTAATCCCTTACAATCAAGTGCACCTCTACCAACTACACAATTATTTGTGATGGTGGCTTTATCTGGTGGAAAGAGCCAATTTTCACTATTATAATTAGCTGTATCTATATGAGAGTGAAGAAGTATTTTATTATCACTTTTTCCTTTTATAGTAGCAATTATATTTCCTTTGCCTGAAACTGGCTCGTAAATTTTATTTTCAATACCTAAATTATCAAACACTTCTTTTATATATAAAACGCCTTCAATTTCATTATTTGAATCAATTGTAGTATTAATATTAATTAGATTGCAAAGACAATCTATTATTGTTTTTTGTATCATTTTTATATTTATATCCTAACATTCTAGATGAATTTAATACTACGAAAATTGAAGATGCATTGTGTATAATAGCTGCTGCAATAGGATTTAAAAATCCCAATCCAGATAGAAGTATTCCGATTATATTTACGCAAACGGCAAATACCCAAATATTTTGTTTTATAATAGAGTATGTTTTTTTGCTTAGAGCAATTGTTTCACATAAGAAATCAATTCTATCAGACATAAGTGTAATATCTGATGCATCTGATGCTATATCTGTTCCAGCCATACCCATTGCGATTCCGACATTGGCAAGTGTAAGAGCAGGAGCATCATTAATTCCATCGCCAATCATAGCGACATGTTTTCCACTTGATTGGAGTTCTTTTATATAGTCTAATTTTTCTTGAGGAAGTAAATTTGATTTAAATTTATTTATCCCAACTTCATCACAAATTGCTTGGGCAGTATATTCATTGTCACCAGTAAGCATAATGAAATCTTCTATACCGAGAGTTTTTAATTCATTGATAGTATCTTTAATATAAGGTCTGACTGTATCGGCAATAGATATACAACCTAGTATCTCATCATTTGAAACGACAACTAGAGCAGTTCTACCTAGTTTTTCTTCATGGTCTAAAAAATTATAAACCTGCTTATTTGAAAGAGGTTTAATTTGTTTATTTTGTGTTTTATAAATTTCGGGATTTAATTCATTTAAAAGTTTTCTATTTGAAACTTCGTAATAATTATTATTTATTTTTACATTTACACCACGTCCAAACATCATGTTGAACTCTCCATTTGGAATTTCATCTAAATTTAGATTCTCTTTTTCAACAAGATATTTTATAATTGATTTTCCATGTTTTTCACATTCCGGATGTGGATTTTCCATTACTTTTCACACTGCGTGCGCTCAACAACAATTTCTCTTCATTTTTAAAAATTCATTTCTTTTAGATTTATCACATATTAAGATATCGACAACTTCTGGAGTACCTTTAGTTATTGTTCCAGTTTTGTCAAAGCAAATAGTCGTAACTTTGGCTAATTCTTCAATGACAACCCCACCTTTTATTAAAACTCCTTTTTTTGCAGCATTACCGACACTTGCAACAACTGCTGTTGGAGTCGCTAGTATCAATGCACAAGGGCACGCAATTACCAAAATAGACATTACACGCATTATATCTTTTGTAAGTAGAGCTGTTATAGCACAAATTAAAAGGATAGTTAGAAGGAAGAATTCCGCAAATTTATCGGCAGTTTTTTGAACATTACCTTTGTTTTCTTGGGCACTTTTCACTGTTTTGATAATTTGACCGAGTATAGTTTCGTTACCTATTTTTTGTGTGAGAATTTCTATAACTCCATTTTCATTTAAAGTACCTACAAAAACTTTGTCTTTTGTAGTTTTATCAACTGGCATTGATTCACCTGTTATGGCGGATTCGTTTATCGTTGCTTGACCATTTTGAATAATACCGTCAACAGGAATTTTTTCGCCTGCTATAACTTGAATTATATCTCCCGGTCTTATTTCTCGTATTGATACTTCTTCAAATTTATTTCCGATTTTTTTTCTGCATTTATATGGGACTAGTTGGATTAGAGAGCGGACTGCATTTTGTGTTTTTTTCATAGTTAAATCTTCTAGAAACTCGCCAAATATCATCATGAATGAAACTATAGAACCAGATAGATATTCCCCAACATAGGTAGTGCCTATCAGTGCTAAGACGACTAATAATCCGGCAGTAACTTTTCTTTTTTTAATAGTTGCTAGTACGGTAGATTTAATTACTACAAAGCCACCAATTATAAGTGGAATAATTTCAAATTTAAAATTATTTTCTGTAAAAAAGTGAAAAATAATAGCTAATATATTTAATATTAGTAAAGTAAAAGGAAGGATATATATATTGTATTTTTTTATAAATTTGCTCATATTTTACACCTCATTTTAAAAAATTTTAAACCTGAGAGAAAAACTCTCAGGTGTATATTGTGATGTTATTTATCAGTCTTTTTCTTATTGAATAAACTAAATTTCTTTTTCTTATGGTCTTCGGAGTTATCTTGGTTATGCTTATGGTCATGGTGTTCGTGATTATGACTATGTTCGTGGTGATGATGTCCATGATCATGTTCTTCATTTATTCCAAATAAATCGTCCATATCCTCCATATCATCAAATATTCCATGGTGACCTTCATGCATTTTAAATTACCTCCTTATTGATTAAATATAATTAATATCCCCTATAGGGGGTTATTAATTATATTATAGGATTTATGGAAAAAAGTGTCAATTATTTATAATAAAATGGTTAAAAAATAATATATAAGGTATAATTGATATGTTGTAAATGAGATTAGGAGGGGTTTTAATGGGTAGTAATATACAAGAGAATAATCATGAGCATAATCATGCTCATTCAAATCATAAACATTCGGATGAAGATTATAAAAAGTTAATAAATAGGATGTCTAGAATTATTGGGCATGCTAATTCTGTAAAAACTATGATGGAAGAACATAGGGACTGCACAGAAATTTTAATACAAATATCAGCAGTAAAAGCTGCATTAAACAATTTAGGGAAGAAAATATTAGAAGATCATATAAACAAATGTATAGTAGATGTAGTGGGAGAAGAACAGTTAGAAGAAAAACAAAAATTATTAAAAGATTTAAATGATGCAATTGATAAATTCGTAAGATAAATAATCAAATTTTACCCCTAAAAAATTATGAAAAAAATTTTTTGAAAGAGTAAAATTTATTAAGAATATCTAGACTCAAGTAGGGGCAAAGCATCGGTAAAAAATAGATGATTTTTGGAAAATTATATCTATGTATTTTTGATTAAACTAACTTGATTGCACACAATATATGGTGTAAAATAAATCAGTCGGCACTAGATATTGTGCTAAAGAAATGAATTTTTACATAAAAATAAAAGTTTATCACTTGAAAAATTAATAATTATGTTGGTATTACTAGTGTATAAAGTATTAGTAAGAATATAGAAACCAATTTAAAAAATAAATACAAAAAACTTTAATGAAATAATAATACTATATAGAAAAAGGAGATAATAATGTCAGCGAATTTAAGTATAATTAAAAGAGACGGAAGCAAAGCAGAATTTGATAAATTAAAGATAGAAAATGCTATATTAAAAGCAATGAAATACGGTAGTGGTGTATTAGAAGAAGATATAGCAAAAGATATAGCAGAAGAAATAGAAAAGATATATTTACAAGGTTCGCCTTCTCCGACAGTTTCTAAAGTTGAAGAGTTAGTATATAAAGAATTAATAGATCATAAACAAGAATTAACTGCAAAAGCTTATGAAGGTTATAGAGCAGTACAATCATTCAAAAGAGAAGTAAATACAACAGATGACAGTATACTAGGTTTATTAGATAAAAGTAATGAAGATGTTTTAAACGAAAACTCAAACAAAAACGGTCAATTAGCATCTACTCAAAGAGATTTAATGGCAGGAGAAGTTTCAAAAGATATAGCTAGAAGAAAATTAATACCTGCTCATATTGTTCAAGCTCATGATGAAGGGGTACTACATTACCACGACATGGACTACGCAATACAACCGATACACAACTGTATGTTAATAAACTTAGAAGATATGTTAACTAATGGAACAGTTATAAATAATAAATTAGTTGAATCACCAAAATCATTTGCTACTGCATGTACTGTTACAACACAAATAATAGCACAAATAGCAAGTGGACAATACGGTGGAAACTCAATAACTATAAAACATATAGCACCATTTTTAAGAGTTTCATACAATAAATATTTTGAAAAATATAAAGAAAAATATAGCTTAGAAATGGCACATGAATTAGCTGAAGATAGAATGTTAGAAGAGCTAAAATCAGGTATACAAACAATAAGATACCAATTATCTACTTTACACACAAGTAATGGACAATCACCTTTCTCAACAATCTACCTTGAAATAGAAGAAGGCGGAGCGTTCGAAAGAGAAGAAGCATTAATATGTGAAGAGATGATATTACAAAGATTAGAAGGTATGAAAAACTATAGAGGACAAGAAATAGGAGAAGAATTCCCTAAACTTGTTTACTTACTAGACGAACATAACTGTCTAGAAGGTGGAAAATACGATTATATAACTAAATTAGCAGCAAAATGTAATACTAAGAGATTAGTTCCAGATTATCAAAGTGCAAAAATAATGAGAAGAAATTACGATGGCGAAACTTTCCCTCCAATGGGATGTAGATCTCACTTAAGTAACTGGAAAGATGAAAATGGAAACTACAAATGGTACGGAAGATTCAACCAAGGTGTTGTAAGTCTTAACTTAGTTCAAGTTGCATTAACTGCAAATAAAGATATGAAAAAATTCTGGGAAGTATTAGATGAGAGACTAGATTTATGTAGAGAAGCTTTAATGGTTAGACATAATTTATTATTAGGTACTCCTTCTGATATATCACCAATTCACTGGCAACATGGTGGAATTGCTAGACTTGAAAAAGGAGAAAAAATAGATCCATTATTAAAAAATGGATATTCAACTTTATCTTTAGGATATGTGGGTATATATGAAATGACACAAGCAATGCTTGGTGTTTCTCACACTACTGAAGAAGGTGAAGAATTCGCACTTCAAGTAATGAACCACTTAAAAGACGCTTGTGATTCATGGAAGAAAGAAACAGGTCTTGGATTTGGGTTATATGGAACTCCAGGAGAAAGTTTAACTTCAAGATTCTGTAGAATAGACAAACAAAAATTCGGTGAAATAGAAAATGTAACTGATAGAATGTACTACACTAACTCTTACCATGTTCATGTTACAGAGGAAATAGATGCATTTGAAAAATTAAAATTTGAAAGTCAATTCCATGATATAAGTTTAGGTGGATGCATAAGTTATGTAGAAGTTCCAGATATGAGTAAAAACTTACCTGCTGTTGAACAAATAATAAACTACATCTACCACAATATCCAATATGCTGAAATAAATACAAAACCAGATGTTTGTTTCAAATGTGGATATACAGGAGAAATAAAATTAGATGACGATATGGAATGGTATTGCCCAAACTGTGGAAACAAAGATAAAAACGAAATGCAAGTTATGAGAAGAACTTGTGGATATATTGGTTCTAACATGTGGGGTAAAGGACGTACTCAAGAAATCAGCCAAAGAGTTTTACATTTATAAAATGGAGTGGTTTTAATGAAGTTTTCGAAAATAAAAGATAATGATATAGCAAATGGTTTAGGTATAACTATGTCGCTTTGGACTCAAGGTTGTCCACATCACTGTAAGGGCTGTTTTAACGGAGAAACGTGGGACTTTAATAGCGGCAAAGAGTTCAAAAAAGAAAATTTAGATTATATCCTTGAAAATATCAACAAAAATAGTGTACAACGAGATCTATCGATTCTGGGGGGCGAGCCATTATGTCCAGAAAATGTAGATGGAGTAATAGAAGTATGCAAAAAATTTAAAGAAGAATTTCCAAATAAAAAAATCTACATGTGGACGGGTTATGTTGTAGAGAATTTTACAGAAAGACAAAAGGAAGTTTTAAAATATTTAGATATTTTAGTTGATGGACCATTTCAACAAGAAAATAGAAATTTATCTCTTACAATGAGAGGCTCTTCAAACCAAAGGGTTATAGACGTGAAAAAGAGTTTAGCTGAGGAAAAGATAGTTTTGGTAGAAGCTTAATATAAAAATAAAATGAAAAATACTAACTGACGTTTTAGAACAGTTAGTATTCTTTTATGAATATTTTATGATAAATATATCTATATATGTATATTTTTAGGTAATATTGACCCTTTATAAGGAATTATAATATAATAAAATCCATAAAAAACAAAGGGAGGAAAATAGAATGGGATTAATAGCAATATTATTTTATATACTTACAGTTGCTGCACAATGGGTAGTTTTCCAAAAAGCAGGGATAGCTGGATGGAAAAGTATTATACCAATATATAATTCTTATTGCCTTTTCAAAATTGCCTGGGGGAATGGATGGGTATTTTTAGCTACGATTATTCCGTTAGTAGGCGTAATAGTTGATTTTATGTGTATGTATAAATTAGCAAAATCATTTGATAAAGGTTTAGGATTTTGTTTAGGATTATTCTTCCTAAGACCAGTATTCTACATAATATTAGCTTTTAGCGATAATGAGTATATAGGACCAAATGGAAATAGAGTATACGTTGCGTAAAGTGATAGTAAAAGGTATAGATTCCTGATGAATCTATACCTTTTTTATATATACAAAATTTCATTTCTTTTAAAATTATGGATGGGAATATTTAATTACGTCTTGGAATATAAATGTATTAATATGATAGCAAAATGGATATTTTTATTACTAGAGAGAAATCATAGTATTTATTTTTGAGGGGGAAAGAAAATGGCTTTTTGTAAAAATTGTGGGAAAGAAATAGATGACAAGGCAGTTATATGTCCATCTTGTGGTGTACAACAGCAAGAAATAGCACCAACAACACCAGAAGTTGTTGATAATGGTGGATTTTTATGGGGACTTTTAGGTTGTTGTGTTCCTATCGTTGGACTTGTTTTGTTCTTAGTTTGGAAAGATACTAAACCTAAAACAGCTAAAGCAGCAGGGATAGGTGCTTTAGTAGCAGTGGGAATAGCAGCGGTGTACTATCTTATAGTACTTATATTAGGTGCTTCCCTTTTTTATTAGGAGTGTAAGACGTGGACTTACTCCTTTCTAATTCAAAAAAATGGATTTATAAGTGGTTTCCAATTATTTTTGGATGCCATTGCAGAGATGATAGATCATTTTATTATAAAGGGCAAAAATTTCCGATATGTGCAAGATGTACAGGTGAATTTGTAGGTATATGTTTTGCCTTGATTTGTTGTTTCTTTTTTAGATTAACTGCTAAAGCATCATTTATTATTATGATTCCATTAATCATAGATGGATTTACACAAGCATTAACTTCTTATGAAAGTAATAATATAAAAAGATTTATTACAGGGGTTTTATTTGGGTATGGTATCTTTATGCTTTTTGTTATATCGACTATAATAGTATTCAATTTTGGAGTAAATATAGGAACAAAATATAACATAGGGCTTAGAAGATAAATAATTAAAGTGATGTGAATTATTAAGTGAGTTTACCTTTTTAATTATATTGTATGTGTTAATTTACTTTGATAAAATAAAAATGTAGTATAAATTATTGCAAAAAGGGGAGCAAATAATGAAAGATACAGATTGGGAGATATTATATAGATTGTACGAAACACCAAATATGACAAAAGTAGCAGATATGTTGTATATAAGTCAGCCATCTCTTACAAAAAGGGTTAAAAGTATGGAAAAAGATTTTGGAGTTAAAATAATAAATCGTACTTCGAAAGGGGTGAAATTTACTCCAGAGGGAGAATATCTAGCGAAGCGAGCTAAGGAGTACATGGAATTTATAAAAGACGTAAAACATGGACTATATACTTATAAAACTGAATTAGAAGGAACAATTAAAATAGGTTCACCTTACACATATAGCAAATTTGAATTAACAGATGTGTTATATAGATATTCACAAGAACATAAAAATATAAAGTTTGAAATTATAAATGACCAGAGCAATAATTTATTTAGGATGATATTAGAAAACCACATAGAGTTGGGATTTGTATGTGGTGACTTTGAAGGTGATGTAGATAAGATTTTGGTTAAACAAAATAAAGCTTACATAGTATCAAAAGATCCAATTGATTTAATGAAGTTGCCACAAATGCAGCGCATTGATTATAAAACTAATGATAAGAGTAAAGAAATTTT
>CALEBD010000388.1 GCA_937944945.1 uncultured Clostridium sp.
TAGTGTAAGTCGTAGTATATTTGCTGCGGCGGATTACGTTACTCAGATAGATGGTAGAGTATTGCAGCAAGATACTGTGCCATATGTAGGTTATGGTAGTAGATGGGGTCTTAATGTATTAGCTGTAGGATTCCCTTATCAAGATAGTAGAGGTAATAAGGTATACCGTGGAGCATCAATAGCTAAATATTTCGTTCCAACATTTGGGCAATCTCAATCTACATCATATATTGAAGATGCTAAATATCCGCCTAACATAGACTATAACACGTATGGGGCTCCAGATGTAGTGGCTAAAAGAATAAATGTTGGTAATAGAACTTATACTAACTACTCTATGTCTGACTTTATTCACAATGATAATCAATCATTACAAGGTCCAGCTGGTCCGTGTATCATAGCTCATGTACCTGAATTATAGAATGTATTCTCTGGATTTAATAGTGTACCTACTAACAAATACCCAGAGCTCCATCCATTTGATTCTACTAATGCTATTCCTGTATTTAACGTTAAACGTGATGGTAATTCTATATATGGTGGTAATACATTCTCATCTAGACAGAATTCTGTATACATAAGTATAGCAGCACATGATAGTAAATATGTATTTGGAGGAGATACTTATCTAAGCTTATTAGATTATCCTAATACTATGCTATTCCAATTACCTGATGCTAAAGAATGGGATGGAATGAAAAATTACATAGGAGCTTATATACCATTTGAAAGTTCTATTAATATGAATTTATTCCACGGAGATCAGATTCATAGAACAGTAACTAGTTCAAATTTTGCAGACTCTTGGTTACAGTTAGAGCCTACTTAGATGTAGGATATACACGTACAAGATCTTCCTTATTTTGTATATAATTCTGTTTATTCCGCATAGAATACTGGTAAACTATATATACCTAATTCTATGTACGCTGATAAGGATGTTAAATATACTAACAGAATACTAACATCATAGGCTAAAACGAATAATGAAGTAATAGACTAGTGGTCTAAATTCAAAGTAGCTGATTATTTAGATGTAGATAATCAGTGGGGAGATATAACCAATCTAAAAGTATTTAAGGATAGACTGTTCTATTTCCAAGATACTGGAGTAGGAGTAGCTTCTGTCAATGAAAGGTCACTTATTACTGATGATAATGTAAATCAGTTAGTATTAGGTACTGGTGGTATATTAAGTAGATTTGACTATGTAACTACTACTAATGGTTCATCTATTAAGAATGATAAAAGTATAATTAATTCAGATAATGTGCTTTATTGGTACGATCATGATAAGAACGAAATATGTTCTTATACAGGTCAAGTAAGTTAGTTATCTAAAGAAAAGCAGGTACAATCTTACTTTAATAAAAACATTAAAGAAGATAGAACTAAAGCTATGTCTTTATTTGATAAGAAGTATAATGAGGTGTGGTTTAATATATT
>CALEBD010000389.1 GCA_937944945.1 uncultured Clostridium sp.
ATGAATCTACTAAGAAAAGATTCAGTTTAGTTACTTATATTAAGGAAACTATAGCAGAATTAAAAAGAGTAACTTGGTCAACTAAGACAGAGTTACTAAAGAACACAGGTATAGTTTTAGCTACAATTATTTCGTTTACTATTTTAGTATGGGCCTTAGATACGCTTCTATCAGGAGCCTTAGCGCTAATAATAAAATAGAAAAAAGGAGAATGTAAATGTCGGAAATACAAGATGCAAAATGGTATGTAGTTCATACTTATTCAGGACATGAAAATAAAGTTAAAGCTACCATAGAAAATACAGTTAAAAACAGGGGAATGGAAGATTATATAAAACAAGTCATTGTCCCTACTGAAGATGTAATTGAAACTACAAAAACAGGAAAAGAAAAAGTAAGACAAAGAAAAATATACCCAAGTTACGTTCTTATCAACATGATAATAACTGACGAATCATGGTATATTGTAAGAAATACAAAAGGTGTTACGGGATTCGTAGGACCAGGATCTAAACCAGTTCCACTAAGTGAAGAAGAAGTTAAGTCTATGGGTATCGACTTAGATAAAATAGGCGAAAAACGTACTGAAATCGAAGTTGGTGAAGTAATCAACGTTCGTGACGGTTTATTCAAAGGACAAAGCGGAATTGTAAAAGAGATCGATCTTAAAAACGAGACAGTAAAAGTGTGCATGAATTCATCTACTGGTAATGAAGTATCATTAGAATTGGATTTAAAAAGCATAGAAACAATATAGTTGGAAGAAATTTGAGGAGGTGCGATCAATATGGCTAAAAAAGTTATAGGTCAAATAAAATTACAAATACCTGCAGGAAAGGCTACTCCAGCTCCACCAGTTGGTCCAGCATTAGGGCAACACGGAGTTAACATAATGGGATTCACTAAAGAATTCAATGCTAAAACTGCAGATCAAGCAGGAATGATAATACCAGTTGTTATAACTGTATACCAAGATAGATCATTCTCATTCATAACAAAAACTCCACCTGCTGCAGTATTACTTAAAAAAGCTGCTGGTTTAGATAGAGCTTCAGGTGAGCCAAATAAAAACAAAGTTGCAACATTAACTTCAGCTCAAATAAGAGAAATAGCTGAATTAAAAATGCCTGACTTAAATGCTGCATCAGTAGAAGCTGCAATGAGCATGGTAGCTGGTACTGCTAGAAGTATGGGTATCGTAGTAGAAGACTAATTTTAATTAGATTTTAATTAGACACTTCGTTAGAAGTGGGAGGCGAATGCCGACAATAACCACAAGGAGGATTTATAAAATGGCTAAAAAAAGCAAAAAATATGTAGAAGCATTAGGAAAAATAGATAGAAACAGATTATATGATTCTAAAGAAGCTTTAACTTTAGTAAGTGAAATAGCTACTGCTAAATTCGATGAAACTGTTGAAGCTCACGTTAAATTAGGTGTTGACTCAAGACACGCTGATCAACAAGTTAGAGGTGCAATAGTATTACCTCACGGAACTGGTAAAACTAAAAAAGTTTTAGTTTTCGCTAAAGGTGAAAAAGCTAAAGAAGCAGAAGCTGCAGGAGCAGATTTCGTAGGTGCTGAAGACTTAGTACAAAAAATACAAAAAGAAAACTGGTTCGATTTTGATGTAGTAGTTGCTACTCCAGACATGATGGGTGTAGTAGGTAGATTAGGTAGAGTATTAGGACCAAAAGGTTTAATGCCAAACCCAAAATCAGGAACAGTTACATTCGACGTTACTAAAGCTGTTGAAGAAATAAAAGCTGGTAAAGTTGAATACAGATTAGACAAAAACAACATAATCCACGTTGCTATAGGTAAAGTATCTTTCGGTGGAGAAAAATTAGCTGAAAACTTCAACGTTTTAATGAACGCTATAATAAAAGCTAAACCATCTGCTGCTAAAGGTCAATACTTAAGAAGTGTAACAGTTACTTCAACTATGGGACCTGGAGTAAAAATAAATCCTGCAAGAGTATCTGAATAATATTTATTGACATAGTCAAACACAAATGTTATAATATCTCTTGTTGATGTTAAAAACGAATAGATTTGCCGTAGACAGTAGGTGCGAGAGCTTAATTTCCTGCCGAGGTTTTAGATAAATGAAACTAGAGCTTTTATGTCTACCATTGTGTTAGAAATAAAAGCTTTTTTAATTGTACGGTGAATATACTTTTGCGAAGGAGGTGCACACTGATGAGAGAAGCTATACAAATGAAATCACAAGTTGTTGCTGAAATAGTTGAAAAACTACAAAAATCATCTTCTACAATAGTTGTTGACTACAAAGGTTTAACTGTTGAAGAAGTTACAGAGTTAAGAAAGAAAATGAGAGAAGCTGGTGTTGAATACAAAGTTTATAAAAACACTTTAGTAAGAAGAGCTGCTAAAGAAGTTGGAATAGCTGAATTCAACGATGAGTTATTAGTTGGAACTAATGCTATAGCATTCGGTTATGACGATCCAATAGCTCCAGCTAGAGTTATAAAAGAATTTATGGATGCTCATCCAAAAATGCAATTAAAAATGGGTGTAGTAGAAGGAACATTCTACAACGAAGCTCAAATAGTTGAGTTCGCAAATATACCACCAAGAGAAGTTCTTCTTGCAAAATTACTTGGAAGCTTAAAAGCTCCAATGTCAAACTTCGTATATTTACTAGATGCTCTAGTGAAAAAACAAGAAGGTCAAGAAGCTTAATTGTCAGTTAAATTTAGAAAATAAGATTATAAATAATAAAAATTAGTGAAAAAATTCGGAGGTGCTAAAAATGACAATAGAACAAATATTAGAAGCTATAGAACAAATGAAAGTTACAGAATTAAATGAATTAGTAAAAGCTGCTGAAGAAAAATTCGGTGTATCTGCTTCTGCTCCAGTAATGGTTGCTGGTGCTGCTGCAGGTGGTGCTGCTGAAGAAAAAAAAACTGAATTTGATGTAATATTAGCAGGTGCTGGTTCATCAAAAGTTGGAGTTATAAAAGCAGTTAGAGAAGTAACTGGTTTAGGATTAAAAGATGCTAAAGATTTAGTAGACAACGCTCCTAAAACTCTTAAAGAAGGAGCTTCTAAAGAAGAAGCTGAACAAATAAAAGAAAAATTAGAAGCTGCTGGTGCATCAGTAGAACTTAAATAATTTTTTTAAGAAAAAGGTGTCTCGGTAG
>CALEBD010000390.1 GCA_937944945.1 uncultured Clostridium sp.
AGTCTATTAACTTAGGGAGTTCTTTATCTCCTACATAAGTAAAGTAACCTGGTACAGTTTCTTCACGATCTAAATGGATAGGTTCTATAGTAGTAAGATAAGCTTCGCTTACATCGTGCCCTTTATCGATCTACTATTTTATCAACATAGATCTATATCCAATGATCCATTTCTCTATTTGAGCTCTGTTTAAATGTTCAGACTCAGCTACGTTGTTATTACGAGCTATGAGCAGTATATTATCAATTATTTCATTAAGCGTCATTATCAAATCTCCATTTATAATTTAACACTCTGTTAATCTTCCCTAAACAATTTTTTCTTATATCTACTTCTCTATTAATATTGCCATATACTACCTTTGCAGCATAACTCATAGAATCCCATGTATCAATATAATTATCACTCAAATCAAACCTATGTACTTTGGTTCCCCTACTTTTTCTATATTTTTCCATTCGAGTGCCATAGTTCAAATTATACTTTGCATCACACCATTCTAGATTGTTTACATTATTGTTGTGTGGATTTTCGTCTTTATGGTTTATATGTGGCAAATTATTTTCATTACTTAAAAAAGTAATTGCTACTAATCTGTGCACTCGATATCTTTTTCTATTCTTGTTAATATTGTATAAACCTACAGATAAGTAATCATTCCTATCTACTTTAGGAATTAATATTTTCTCAGGAAAACTGTGCCATCTTCCATGAGTCCCATCATACCACTCCTCCCAAGTTACTCTACCAAGACTTTTTATTCTTCCTAATGTACTAGCTTGATATAAACCTTCGTAACCAGGAATATCTTTCCATTCTTCTTTTAATGACATGTCTATTTATTTTAATAACGTTATAAGCCATATAACGCATTTTAAGGCTGTTATAGGCACTTTCTATTATTAGTAATACAATCCTTTAATTTAAGTAATAGCGGTCTTAAAAGGGCTTAAAATAAAAAAGGTTGATCTTATTGACCAACCTTATCCATAGCATTCTTCATATCCTAAGGAAGCATTTCCTTCATAGGCGGTGGTACCATCTAATTAGCTTTCCTTATTATATTTTTTAATTCGTTAACTTCTTTCTATAACTCTATTATCTTATCATTCTCTTTAGCTGGTTCATTATCTACTCCAAGCTTATCTAATAGAGTCTAACACTTAGCCATTTCTTCATCGCATTTAGCTATAGCTTCTTTTCTTTGTTTGTACGTATCGTATTGATTACGTACTATATTTATAATCTCCTACTTATCTGTAGATATAGTAAGACCTAGTGCACTATCAGTAATAACTGATTTATTCTCAGGTATAGTAAACTTTTTAGTTTCTCCGTTGCACTATATAGTTATATCTACTATCCTCTTTCTAGGCTGATTGGGCATAGGAAATTGCCCAGGTGGTAGCGGTTCATCATATACTGCGCTTACTTGAGTAACAGAACCTTCATTATACTCTGTAGTCTTCTTGAATGTACCAACTACTTCAATTATATATACTTTATCCCCTATGTTTAATTGATTGAATAACATAATAAGTTAGTTTTAAGGGGCTCATTTAGAGCCCCAATTTATATTAAGTTGCCGGTGTAGTCGGCGTTACTATATGATTAATTACTTGGAAGATTCCGTCACATTTGTTATAATATATCAGATATCTGTTACCAGTTGTAATTTCATTATTTGTCATTTGAGTTCCGGAACCATTTAATAGAGCTTTAGCTCCAGTAGATGTAATAACCGTAGCAGTATTATCAATCTATCTATTAGTAAAGCTAGTAGGATCTATAAATACTAAATCCGTAGGAGTAGCTGCACTAGCAGGAGTAGACGTTACATGCAGTATAAATAAACCTTGACAAGGGAGCTGTCTCCATAATCTAGGGCATACACCATAAGTAACTGAAGTAGTCGTAGTATCGGTAGTAACGTAGTTAGTTCTCAATACTGGAATACCATAATTATCTACAGTTCTTACTCTACCTCTCTTATTAGCAACCGCAACCGTTGTTATAGCCATAACCGTAACCATAGCCATAATCATTTAAACCACCTTGACAACCGAAAGGATTGCAAGTTAAGTAAGCTGGAACTGGGCACGGGCGAATTTGATTAACTATATTTGCAGTTCATAACGATTAAATCTGCTACCCAGATTTATTCCGTATTGACTAGCTAATGCGGTAGTTTCTTCTACAGACCAATGCGGTCCACGAGTACCATCCTCATTTTCCATTTTACTTACAGCTTTACGGGCATGTTCCTCATTGAAGTGAGGACCGTGTTCTGCTTCGTAAGCCTTTACACGAAATATTCTATGCATATTATTATTGATTAATATTATTGAATATATTGATTATTGTTTAGGTAACTCGATTACACGAGTATCAGTTACCTTGATTATTGGGTTACTGTTAACTATCTGATATTTTTTGGTACGTATCTTCTTCCAATCAAAGTGGAAGAACCTAACGAAAGCATTACGATATTTGTTTTTATATTCTTTTTTCTCTTCTACAAACAAAATCTATTGATTCTTAATATCTAATGTGGCTTTAAGGATTGAGTCCTTTCTACTAACTATGATAGTTGTTAAATCATTGAGCTTCAGCTCTTCATTAAAGTCTATTAACTTTTCTTTGATTACTGTTTTCACAGAATCATTAATCTCGGTATTGATTACACTTGCGTCAGTTAGGTTCTTGTCTTTGATTTTAAGCTTTTTCTAAGCATCCTTAGCTTCTTTTAATAAACTATCATTACTAGTATTTAGTTCTTCTATAGTAAGCTATAGTACTCTGTTTAACTATTCTTTCTAGGATGCTAATTGCTCGTAAGCTCTAACATTGTTAGTTATTCTGTCAATCTCTTTATTCTTCTTTTGTAGCTAATGGTTCTAAACAAAAACAGTCGCAATAAGTAAACTAACTAAACCTACTGCGACTGCTCTGAAATTCTTCGTAAACCAATTAACTAACTAATTCAGTATTGGAATCATCTGGTAATTCTTTATCTAATGATATATCTAAATATTTCTCTCCTTTTGCTTTTATAACCTTTTTGAGGATTTTCCATATTTTCCATTTAGGATATAAGTCGCTAAATGATTCTAGTAACGACCAAAATTCAACTAAGGCTATCATTCCTGCTACTATTTCTACAGCGTGCAAGTTAATAGAGGTTACTACCAGCTAATCTATTATTGATGCACTAGTTATTGCTACTGCTGCATCTCTAGTCTTCCATATAGTTTTCCATGCTTTATGTGATTCAATCTTAGGATGCCCATATTTTTTAGAGACTTTATAACCATAGATAGCATCAAGTAGTATCAATATACCGACAGCAGTGATAGGAACCCATACAGGTGCGAATATAGAAAGTAGCCCAGTTATAACAGAAGCTACGCATTTATTCGCACTACTGAACATGTTCTTAAATATTGACATAGTATGTTCTCCTAATTGTTGGTAATTCATAGATAGTAGCTGATAATAAAAATCAAATAAGCCCTAACAGATTAAAAGGGGAGTAAAATCTGAGAGGGCTCGAAATTCCGTTTGAGATTATAATTATATAACGATAAGGTTTATTTAAGGTTTCTATTTTGAAAATCTTCTTGCATAAACTAATAGCTCTTTATAGCGTAATATCTTCTTTAGTAAGTTAATACCATTACAATGCTTAAGCCAACCTATATGACTACACATTTCTTGTTTGTAATCTTCTACTGTAATGTTTTTCTTTCTGCCTAATCTAGCGGCTTTCCTACACATGCTACGCTTAATATTTTTTCTTACTAAAGTATAGTCATGCCTTATTACATAACCTACAAAAGATATACCTCTGTCTTCTACTTTAAATATCTAATAGTTATCTTTGAAAGTTAATTTTAAAGTATCTAAATACTATTTCATTTCTTCAAACAGTTCTCGTAAATACTCTTTATCCTTATGTAGTATTACTATATCATCTGCATATCTGAAGTAATATTTAACCTATTTATCTTCTTTAAGCCAGTGGTCAAAGTAAGTAAGATACAGATTAGCAAAGAACTAAGATAAGTAATTACCAATAGGTACACCTTCTGCTGAATCTATTATCTCATCTAATAGCCATAATAACTTCTAATCCTTTATCTTCTTTCTTATTATGCTCTTTAATACTTCATGATCTATACTAGGATAGAACTTTCTGATATCTAACTTAAGACAATAAGTAGTATTATCTACATCTTTTAAAGCTTCTTTAACATTATGTAATGCTTCGTGAATACCTCTGTGTTTAATGCAACTATAAGTATCTTTAATAAAGATAGATACCCATATAGGTTCCATTATATTCATTACAGCATGATGTACTATTCTATCTGGATAATAAGGTAATCTAAATATTAATCTTTCTTTAGGTTCTCTGATTATAAATGTATTATATTCAGAAGTTTTATACGTACCGTTAATTAAATTCTGCTATAGTTTTTTAAGTAATTCTTCTTTATTCTAGTCAAACTCTTTGATATCTTTTCTACTAGATTTATTTCTTCTAGCTTTCTTATCTGCTAAATATAAATTGTCTAAGCTAACAATCTTATCGAATAAATTATTATATCTCTTCATAAATAGTATTTTCTGAAATACCTTCGTGCATCTTCGCTTTCGCTACCAATGCACTTAAGAAGCATGTCATATTTTACCAAGAGGTAAGGTTCAGCCCTTGATTTTTTGTCAGTTATAATTTTTTTAATGTATTTCAGTGTCCTGACATTCGCATTGGAATTGTCTAACTCATTGTTAGAATTCAAATTGAACAAACCTGCATTAGACTCATTGTCTGAGTTACTGCTGATTTACTCACGACTGCAACCTTTTATTGGTTAATTAAAACCAGTTTTCTTCAGATTCTATAGAATCCAATTGTTCATAATCCTCATCATTTAACTCTAATGTAACTGGAGCAGCTGGCAATGCCGGTTCACCATAGAAGGTAATTCGAGTCCCGACATCCGCACCGGAATAGTCCAACCCAAGGTCAGAATCCAAATAGAACAAACCCGCAGCAGACCCATTGACCGAGCGACCGCCGAGTAGAAGAGTTCTAGGTGTAGCTGTAGCACTAGTCCAGTGATAATCACAATAATAAGTTGTAGCACTAGCTCCATTTCCTACTACAGTTGGGAATAGATCTGCCTAATTATTATTAACGAGTTTTTTCACATATTGACTAGTAATTGTACTTTCCTTAAAGTCTTGTAACTCATAACCTGCTGTAATTAACTGTTCTGCAGTAGGATTAGTTCCTCCTTCAAATGTACCAAACTTAGTATAGTCTTTGCAGATGTATACACTATTATCAGTACCAGCAACTACTACATCAATTACATTCTTCCATACATGACCAAATGGATTCTCAATACCACGGTATCTAGGAACATTAACTACCTTAGTACCAGTAGATGCACCTTCTGCATTAGCGTTAGTATGAGTATACTCAATTATACCAGTACCATTACCTAACGAATTAGTAGTACCACAGGGTACAAATGACCATGTATCAGCACCATTTACCTTTACAGCTCCTGTAGTTACACCTTCACCTAAACCACCTTGATGATAACCCTCTGCAGTTAAATTAGCATTAAATGCTTTCTGACTATTTAATGTAGCATATTCTACTACGAATAACCAAGTAAGATCTCTGTGAGCATCATAAGTATAGATATTCCAGTTATTAGTTCTATTATTGTT
>CALEBD010000391.1 GCA_937944945.1 uncultured Clostridium sp.
TCTCCAGTTAAATCTCTATACATTTCTTCTGACATGTATGGAGCAAATGGAGCTATTAATCTGCATAATCCAGTTAATAATTCATAAGTTGTGTTGTAAACAGCTTTTTTATCTTCTGTTAATTCAGTAGCCCAGAAACGTCTTCTAGATCTTCTTATATACCAGTTAGATAAATCGTCATTTAAGAATGCTTGTATATTTCTTATAACTCTGTTAACTTCGAATATTTCTAAGTTTTCTACAGTTGATTTTACTAAACTGTTGTATTTAGATAATATCCATCTGTCTAGTTCTGGTCTATCTTTGTATTCAACGAAGAAGTCTTTTGGATCTATATCGTCAGTGTTTGCATATAATGTGAAGAAGTTATATACGTTTTTCATAGTTCCTAAGAATTTACTTTGTATTTCTCTAAGTCCAGCTTCATCGAATCTGATTGGAGTCCATGGTGGAGATACATATAATAAGTACCATCTTAAAGCATCTGCTCCGTATTTGTCGAATAATTCAAATGGATCTACTGTGTTTCCTTTTGATTTACTCATTTTCTTACCGTTTTTGTCAAGAACTAAGTCGTTAACAAGTACGTTTTTATATGGTGCTTTACCCATTACGAATGTTGATATAGCAAGTAATGAATAGAACCATCCTCTAGTTTGGTCTATACCTTCACAGATATAATCTGCTGGGAATAATCTTTCAAATTTTTCTTTGTTTTCAAATGGGTAATGATGTTGAGCAAATGGCATAGCCCCACTGTCAAACCAGCAGTCTATAACTTCTTTAACTCTTGTCATTGGTTTACCACAATCTGAACAAGCTATATGGATATCATCTACATATGGTCTATGTAATTCTACTGTAGCTGGATCTACATTTTCTATAGCTCTTTCAGCAAGTTCATCTCTTGATCCTATAGATTCAGTATGTCCACAGTCACATCTCCATACGTTAAGTGGAGTACCCCAATATCTAGTTCTTGATACTGCCCAGTCTTTTACGTTTTCTAGCCAGTTACCAAATCTACCTTCACCTACGAATTTAGGATACCAGTTTACTGTATTGTTGTTAGCAACTAATTGGTCTCTTAATTTTGTCATTTCTATATACCAGCTTGGGTTTGCATAGTATACAAGTGGAGTACCACATCTCCAGCAGTGTGGATAGTTGTGCTCTATTTTTTCTTTAGAGAATAATTTTCCTTCTGCTGATAACCATTTTATTATTTCAACATCTATTCCATCTTCCATTACGAAGTGACCTTCCCATGGAGTAGCTGTAAATTTACCGTTTGAATCAACCGGTTGTATAACTGGAAGTTGATATTTTCTACCACAGTTGTAGTCATCTTCACCGAATGCTGGTGCAGTATGAACTATACCAGTACCATCTTCTGTTGTTACATAATCAGCGCAAGTCACGAAGAATGCTTTATCTGTAACTTCTACGAAAGGCATTAATTGTTCATATTCCATATATTCTAAATCTTTACCTTTCATAGTTTCAAGAACTTCATAAGTTCCTTCACCTAATACTTTGTTAGCTAAATCATTGCAAAGATAGTATACTTCTCCATCTTTAGCTACTTTTATATAATCTACTTCTGGATTTACTGTTAATGAAACGTTTGATGGTAAAGTCCAAGGAGTAGTTGTCCATGCTAAGAAATATTCATTTTCAGCATCTTTTTTCTTGAATTTACATATTACTGTATTAGTTTTTACTTCTTTGTATCCTTGTGCAACCTCGTGTGAAGCAAGACCAGTTCCACATCTTGGGCAGTAAGGTACTATTTTATGTCCTTCATATAGATATCCTTCTTTGTTGAATTTATCTAATATCCACCAAACTGATTCTATATAGTTGTTGTCTAAAGTTATATATGGGTTGTCTAAGTCAACTTCATATGCCATTCTCTCAGTCATGTTTCTCCATTTTGCTTCATATGAGAAAACTGATTCTCTACATTTTTCGTTGAATTCTTTTATACCATATTCTTCTATTTGTTGTTTATTTGTAAGTCCTAGTTCTTTTTCTACTTGTAACTCAACTGGTAAACCGTGAGTATCCCATCCAGCTTTTCTTTGAACTTGGTATCCGCTCATAGTTTTATATCTACAAACCCAGTCTTTTAATGTTCTAGCTACAACGTGGTGTATCCCTGGATTACCATTAGCTGTTGGTGGTCCTTCGTAGAATACGTAACTTGGATCATTTTCACCTTTTTCTAGCGTTTTTTCTAATATGTTGATGTCTTTCCAATATTTTGACACTTCTGCTTCTGCATCTTTAACAGAAGAATCAACAAGTGGCTTAAACTTAGCCATAATATCACCCTTTCTTATTTTTAAATTGCCATTATTTTCTCAATTTTCAAATTATACATACAAATGCTAGTTATTAATATATACATAAAACGTATATATATTTAA
>CALEBD010000392.1 GCA_937944945.1 uncultured Clostridium sp.
AAAATAATCTCTAGATATCTAGAGATTATTTTTATTATGCTTTAATTAAGCTATATTTATACATATTTATTTTTATACAAGTAAAAAATATAATAAATATTTTAAAACTTTTCTCTGCAATATTTTATCATTTACATTATTATGAATTATATTGTTAAATCAACTATTTAAAGGATATAATTATACCATAGGATTTTATCTATTATTGAAACTTAATAAACTTTACATATTCTTACAAATTTTAATTAACTATAAAAAGGAAATAAAATATGTTATAATTATGCATTAAGTAAGGAGGTATATCATGAGCAGAGATAACAATAATGATGATAAGAATAAGATTAGAAGAAAAAAAGTTTCTTCATCTTCTAATAATGATGTAAATAACAGTGCATCGAAAAATAATTATAAAAAAGTTTCATCAAAACCTAAAAAACAAAGAAAAAGAAGTAAATTTAAAATTTTCGGAATGGTAATTTTATTTATGCTAGTCACTGGTGTTGCTGTTGGCTCAGCGTTAGTTTTCTCATCTTTAAGAGATACTGAAGTTATAACTAAAGCATTATTAGATGAAAAAACTAATAGTAAAACTATACTGAAATATTCAGATGGAAGTACTTTGGCAGAAGCCGAAACTGGAAATAAAAAGATTCCTCTTAAGAAGTTAAATAATGAAACCGTAAAAAACGCACTTGTATCTATAGAAGACTCTAGGTTCTATGAACATAATGGTGTCGATTTAAAAGGTCTAGCTAGATCAGCTGTTAAGACTATTCTTGGTCAAAAACAAGGTGGTAGTACAATACCTATGCAGGTCTCAAAATTACTTTTAACCTCTCAAGATAAAACTATGTCTCGTAAAATAAAAGATATCTACTATGCTTATGAAATGAGTAAAGTTGTAGATAAAGATGATGTCTTACTTACATATTTAAACAACATGTATGTAGGTAACAGTTTTTATGGAATCGAAGCAGCTGCACAAGGATGTTTTAATAAATCAGCAGAAAAACTTACTTTACCTGAAGCTGCAATGTTAGTTGGTGCTACCAACAATCCATATAAATATACACCATTTAATAAAGCTAAGTTAGACGGTACTGAACAAAGATCTGATTTAGAAAACAAATTAATATTCATTAATCATACTGAAAATGATGGATATGACGATCCTACTGAAGTAGAGCTTAATATGGTTGACAAACTATACTCTTGGGGATTGATTACTGACTATGATACATATAGCCAATTAAAGCAAGGTACTATGATTGTTAGAAAAGCTGTACTTAATCCAAATGCTGTTGGAAGAGCAAAAACAGTTCTTAGTAAAATGAAAGAATTCGGTTATATATCTCAAAGTGAGTATGATCAAGCATGTATAGATGTCGCTAATGTGCAAATTCACATACCTAAAACTATGCAAACAGTAGTTTCAACAGTCGAAGATTATGTATATTATGAAGTTATAAACGCATTAAAAGATCAAGGTTATACTCAGGAAGAAGCTAATAAATTATATTATAATGGTGGTCTTCAAATTCAAACTACTATAGATTCTAGTATGCAAGCAGAACTAGAAGCACAATATAATAATAGTTCTAATTTCCCAGCAAACTCAATTACAGATTCAAACGGTATAACACAACCACAATCTGCTATGGTTATAATTGATTATCATAATGGACAAATTAAATCACTAATCGGTGGTAGAAATATAAAAGGTAAGAGAACTTTAAACAGGGCTACTAACCCAGTTCAACCAGGTTCTACAATAAAACCTCTTTCTATATATACTGCGGCAATTGATACTTTACAAATGACTCAATCAACAGTATTTAGCGATGCAAGAGGCGGATATAAATTTAAAAAGAATCAAATATGGAATCCATCTACAACTACTGCAGGTGCTGGAAATATGAGTTTACGTCTAGGTCTTGCAAAATCATCTAATACAGTTGCAGTAAAAACTGCTGAAAACTTAGGTGATACTTATGAAGATTCTATAGATGTAATGATGGATTATCTTAAAAACTTCGGAATAACAACTGTTGTAGATAGTAAAACTAATAGTTCTAGTACAACAGATAGAACATTCCCATCTTTAGCATTAGGTGGTATGGCTTATGGTATTTCTCCTCTTGAAATGTCAGCAGCTTATGGTGCTTTAGCTAATGGCGGTGTTTATATAGAACCTACTGTATTTACTACAGTTAGTACTTATAACGGAGAATTGATCGTAAAATCTTCTCCAGAAGAACACAGAGTTGTCGATGAAGAAGTTGCTTACGTTATGACAGATATGCTTAAAGCTGTTGTAAAAGAAGGTACTGGTACAGAAGCTTCTATAGGTGAAATGCCTGTGGCTGGTAAAACTGGTACTACTAATAAAAAATATGCTGTATGGTTCGTTGGATATACTCCATATTACGTATGCTCTACTTATATCGGAGATGATGTTGGTAGAAAAGACGCTGATGGAAACAGTATAGCTCTTCGTCCAGTAGAAGAATCAAGTTCAGCAGCAGCAAAATTATGGGCAAGTGTTATGAAGCTATACATGAAAATTTAGAAGTAATAGATTTTGAAAAACCATCAGGAATAACATTCTATAAAATAAACTTAAATGATGGTGGAATTTCTAACTCTGGTTCAAATGCTGCATTCGTAAACGGAACTTCACCAACTAGAACAAGTACTCATCGTTCTACTGTTCCAAATAACAATGCAACAACAGACGAAGATACTAATGATTCACCAAGTGCTGGTGACGGAGGAAATCCTCCTGACAACAACGGTGGAAATGGTGGTACTACTACTCCTGATAATGGTGGTAACACTACACCTGACAACGGAGGTACAACTCCTGATAATGGCGGTAATACTACTCCTGATAATGGTGATAATGCCACAGAATAATCTAAGACTTTTAGATTACAACAGTAAAATACTATATCATAAAATATTTAAAATATAGAGATTTTCAAAACATATACTAATTATATTTATCAATAGA
>CALEBD010000393.1 GCA_937944945.1 uncultured Clostridium sp.
AAGAATAAAAGTTGAAATACCAAGTTTATCAACAAAACTTAACATAAGTACATATGTAGATGCAATGAGCAAAACAGTTGATTTCGATGTTAAATTAAACGAATCTACATTAAAATTTGTAAGTGCTAACCAAGAAGGTCAATTACCAGAAAACAACAACCAAGGTACTATACCAGGTGGCGGAAACACAGGTGGAGGATCAAATGATTCAAACTCTGGTTCAAATGATACAGTAGTTGGAGATACTGCTACAAAAGGTAAACTTTATACTATACAAAATAAAGTAGTTCACCAAAACGAAACTGGTAGAGAAATGGCTAGAAAATATTTAAACCAAACTTCTAAAGTAGAAGATATAGATGGACAACTTTACTTAACACTTACATTCACAGGTACAAACTTAATGAACAACCATAAATTCTATGTAAATGGTTCATTAGTAAGCCATCAAGTAACTGCATCTTCTTCAACTAGCAAAAGCTACAGATTTAAAATAAGCTCATTAAAAGATGATATAAAAGTAAGTGCATACATAATACCAATGAGCAGATCAGTTGAATTCGGTGTTCAATTATTAGAAAGCACTTATACATTTGTAAAAGATATAGATGGATCAGGAAGTAGCTTACCACAAACAGGTAGCGTAATAAACGCAGAATCAATGTTAGCTGGTGGTAGTTTAATAACTGCATTAGGTGCATTTATAGGAAGAAGAAAAAGAAAGTAGGACTTAAGCATGAAAATTTTAAAGCATTTATTTACTATATGTTTGACTGTACTTTGTTTAACTAATGTAGCATTTGCTGCAGGAAATGAAGAGATAGAACCAGGATTATACAACATACAAAACGACGTTTATCATGAACAAGAAATTGGAATGACAATGGCGAGAACTTATTTAGATGAGACTATGCAACTTGAAGTAGTAGGTGACGGAACTTACAACTACATAATAGGATTTAGTGGAACTGAATACATGAACAATCACAGATTTACAGTAGATGGTAAACCTGTAGAAAATGTAGAAACTGTTGAAGAAGGTGCTTCAACTGTTAAATTAAAATTTAACGTTGATTCATTAGATTCAAAGATCCAAACTCAAATATATGTTGACGCTATGGGAAGAGACGTTGAATTTGATATAATACCTAATTTCGATACTTTAGAACTTGTTGAAAAATACGAAGTAGAAGAAGAAGAGGAAGAAGTTGAAGCTACAAATACTGAGAATGAAGAATCAAATAATGATGCTGAAAAAACTCAAGACGAAGCTAAAGAATCTAAATCTTCTACACCTGTAATAATAGCAGGAGCAGTAGCTGTAGTAGCAGTTGTTGCGGGAATAGTAGTATTTAATAAGAAGAAAAAATAGATGCGAAAAAAATTAAGTATATTTTTAATCATTGTGGGATTATTAATGATAATAATCCCGCAAGGATTAAGGTATTATTCAAAATATGTTGAAAACAACAGTATAGATAAGTTCAAACAAGAAATAAAACAAGCTGAAGTAAAACAAACTTATGAACCTGGAGAAGAAATCGCAATTATGAGGGTTAATTCAGTAGGTTTGGAAACAGTAATCGTAGAGGGCACAGATAATAAGTATCTAAAATATTATGCATGTCACTTTGAAGGAACTGCTATGCCAGGAGAAGAGGGCAATTTCTCTGTTGCAGGACATAGTAGTTATTTGTATAACCAAGTATTTAACGAACTACACAAAGTAAAAATAAACGATGAAATAGAAATTGAAACTACAAAGGGCATATTTAAGTATAAGATAACAGAAAAATTTGATACAGAGGCTGAAAATACTTCAGTACTTACCCAAGATATGAGTAAAAAAGAGATAACTTTAGTTACTTGTACAAATGGTGGTAAAAAAAGACTTATTATTAAAGGAGAAATTATGGAGTAATTTCTCTTAAATTTTGGCAAATAAGGATAAATTAAATATCATAAAGATAAAAAAGCCAAAATATGGATTTGAAAATTATTTAAATTTATATAAATGACAATTAAAGAGAATTAAAAAAGACAGTATTGTGATATAGGAAATGAGGACGAGAAGTTGAAAAAGATTTTAAGTTTAATATCTATTTTAATGGTTACTTTTTCTGTAGTTGGATGTTCAAGCAGTAATACAGATAGCGCTAGTTCAGAAAATAATTCAGCTAATAAAGGAGATGTAGTTGTAGCAACATCTGTTGCAATAACTCAAATACTTGATAGATTAGATGTAGCAGTTAGCGGTGTTCCAAAAACTAATTACGACCTTCCAGAAAGCGCAAAAGGTGCAACAGAAGTTGGAAGTCCAATGAGTCCAGATATGGAAATAATAAAATCATTAAATCCTACAAGTGTAATATGCGTAGATACACTAGGAAGTGATTATGAAAAACAATTTAAAGAAAATAACATAGACGCTGATTTTTACAACTTAAGCACAGTTGATGGATTAAAAGAAACTGTAACAGCTTTAGGAGAAAAATTCGGAAAACAAGATAAAGCAAATGAAATACTAGATGAAATAAACAAAGTAGAAGAAAAAGTTAATTCTAATAAAAAATCGGATGATAAAATCTTAGTATTATTTGGGGCACCAGGAAGTGTAATGGTTGCAACAGATAAAAGTTATGTAGGAAATTTAGTTGAATTAGCAGGAGGACAAAATATATTTTCAAATGCAGCAACTTCATTTACAACACTTAACTTAGAAGAGATAATAAAATTAAATCCAGATAAAATACTAGTTATGACTCATGCTGATCCAGAAGTTGCAAAAAAAGCAGTATCAGATGAGTTAAGCAAAGAACTATGGCAAAATGTAAATGCAGTTAAAAATAACGATATAACTTATTTAGAAAATGGTTATTTCGGTATGAGTGCAAACTTACAAATAGTTGAGGCTGTAGAAAAATTAGGAGATATATTATATGAGTAGAATAGAAACACATACTTTAAGTAGTTCTAAAAAAATATGCATGATACTTGGTACAGTTTTTATTTTATTGATTACAATATTAATATCTTTAAGAATAGGTAGTTTAGACATTTCAATCAAAGAATTACTTGAGGGAATGTTCTTAAATAGACAAAGTAACAACTTTTTAATTATTAAAGACCTTAGAATGCCGAGAGTTCTAAGTGCTGTTTTAATCGGTGGAAATCTTGCAGTAGCAGGTGCACTTTTACAAACTACTATGAAAAATCCACTAGCTGATCCTGGTATAATCGGTATATCATCAGGAGCTAGTTTAGCATCAATAGCTGTAATGGTGTTATTTTCACAATTTATAAAATACAAACTTATATTAGCTTTTATAGGTGGTATAGTAGCTGCTTGTCTTGTATATTTAATAGGAGAAGACAAGGGATTCTCACCAGTTAGAATAATTTTAGCCGGTGTATGTGTAAACTCAATCTTAAATGCATTATCATCAATGATGACAGTATTTAATAGTTCAGGAGTTTCAACTATACAAACTTGGCTTTTAGGAAGTTTAGTAAATGTAACTTGGGCAGATTTTAGAATATTAGCTTGTTATACAGTAGCAGGGCTTGTATTATGCTTAGCAGTTATAAAATGCTGTGACCTTATGGGTCTTGGCGATAAAACAGCTCAAAGTTTAGGGTTAAATGTAAATAAAGTTAGAGTATTAATAACTTTTGTAGCAGTATTTTTAACAAGTATATCTACAGGAGTTGGTGGTGTTATATCATTTGTCGGACTTGTAATACCACATATATGTAGATTCTTAATAGGATCTAGTCATAAATTCTTAATACCATTTAGTTATGTTATGGGAGGATTTTTACTTCTTGTAGCAGACACAATATCTAGAAATATATTTAGACCTTACGAGATACCAGTAGGGGTAACAATGTGTTTAATAGGTGGTCCATTCTTTATTTATATACTTAGAAGGAGCAAAAGATAATGGTTAAGTTAGAAAATATAAGTTTTTCTTATAATAAAAAACAAGAATTTATAAAAGATTTATCATTAGAATTTAAAAGTGGAGAAGTTACCACTATCCTTGGACCAAATGGAAGTGGAAAAAGTACACTTTTACATATGATATCTACTTACTTAAAACCTAAGTCTGGAAAAATATATTTAGGATATAAAGACTTAGGCAAGTTAAAACAAAAAGAAATTGCAAAATATATATCATGTGTGTATCAAGAAAATGAAGCACCAGATGATATAACTGTTAGAGACTTAGTTGCATTTGGTAGAACTATATATCCAAATGTTAAAAAAGAAGATAAAGAAGAAAATGAAAGAATGATAGACTTTGCCTTAAAAGCCACAGGTATAGAAGAAATACAAGATAAAAAAGTAGTTAATTTATCGGGTGGACAAGCAAAGAGCATTTATAGCAATGTCGCTTGCACAAAATACAGGCGTATTACTTCTTGATGAGCCTACAACTTATCTTGATATTTACCATCAAATAGAGATACTAGAAGTAGTAAAAACTCTAAACGAAAAGTACAATATTACGATAATAATGGTTTTACATGATTTAAACCAAGCTATAAACTATAGTCATAATATCGTAATTATGAAAAATGGGAAATTAATAAAGCAAGGTAGATCACAAGAAGTTCTAGATGAAGATACTATAAAAGATGTATATAACGT
>CALEBD010000394.1 GCA_937944945.1 uncultured Clostridium sp.
ATTGAATGGACTTCTGGTAATTTGCCAGCAGGTATGGTACAGTATTGTTATTAGCTATTCAATGTGCATGGCGGTGAAACTACAACTTCATCACTCAGTTCTATGATACCTGTATCTTCTAGTAACACTAATTCATCTAAAAACTTTAATGGAAACAATAAAGACGAAAGTGCAGACAAAGGGTGTCTATTGTCAGCTACATTATTTAATGACGGTAGATTTGAAAGAATTAGAATAATTGGAATACAGTACACTAACAAAAATCAAGTACCAAAAATATACATTATAAATGAATTAGATTTGCCCAAATCTGATAATCCTACCATTACTTTTACATATAATGATATTGGTAAGAATTATATTATGAGGTATCAATTGAAGAGGTTAACAATATAATTCCGTTTGAATTTAATGCTAAGAGTATAGCTAAAATGAATAATAGGTTATTTGCTTCAAACTTACAAGAAATAACATGGGATGTAGCTTACGATGCTAGGGCATATAGGTGCAATAAAAATGGAACAATATAGCTAAATTCTAGTATAACTGAAAATTCTTTAACTTTAACTTTTGATTAGTTATTGGGTCAAGGTAACGACTTTATTATACCAGAAGAACACGACTGTATTAATCCTATGAATAGTCAAATAGTATATCCAAATAATGAAACTGAAGAATATGCTTACGGATATGATGATAGTAGAACCGTTAGAGGTGGCAAAGGAGTAAATATAAGTTATAGATTTGTTACTACAGACTTAATAGAATCTGACAATACTCCATCTGTAGATGAAGAAGGTAATAAATTATTAGCTTATAATATGGAATTATCTGCATCTAAAAGAGTAGACGCTACTATTAAGTTAAAATGTCCAGAGAATGGTCAAACTGTATATATCTATAATAATGATAATACATCTAGAATAAGAAATTATAGCGATCCATTTTACGTATCTAATTTTTTAGGGTATTAGAGAGACGAAGTATATAGATTTGGAATAGTATTTTATAATTAGAAAAATATACCATCTCCTGTACATTGGATCGGAGATATTAGATTTCCGTCTGGTGATATTGAAGGATATGAACCATTTACTTTTGCTGATACAGTTGATGGAACTGGTAATTATGAATTAATATCTCATCCGTTAGGTATAGTATTTTATGTATAGAATCTTCCTGTAGATGTAGTAGCTTATGAAATAGTAAGATGCGACAGAACGTTGGCGGATAGAACTGTGGTTACTTAGGGATTACTAAACAAAACTGTTAGATTCAATGGATGGTAGAATAATACTGAAGATTATAGAGCTGAATATTCTATTGGTAGCATAGATAGAAGACCTACTATTATGCCAACATTTACAGACACTACCGTATCACCGTTTGCACAAGGAATATATCATATATATGATAACAAAATGGTATAGCAAGATACTCAAGCTATAAACCCAATGGACGTTAACGGTATATTTGATTTAGTAACAGCTGATATATGTTTTAATAAAGAAAATTCAGATTCTATTGTTACTAGTAATATGAATATAGTTCCATTATATTGTGCTCATTCCGCTACATATTGTAATGATAATAGATATAAACATCACAGACTAGGAATACCTTTCACAAAAGTGTTAGGTAGAAATGATAACAATTAGACTGAAAATTCATTTGGTGGTGTAGTAGAAGGATCGGATTATGATGGAGATCGACCAGCTATTAAATTGGAATCTGGAGTATTTGATGGATTTGAGCAAAATGATGGCAGACTTAGTGGAGGGGTATGTAAATATTATTAGATGTTTGGTAAGAACTATGCTCATAAAGACAATTCTAATTTGCGTCAATCTTTTCCTATAAAAGATGTTACTAAACCAACTAATATTTCTCCTTATCAAGAAGCTTTTGATGCTAAATAGATAGTAAACTATATAGATAGATTTGGGTTTATCAATTATAGTATTGGTTCTAATGAAGCTCTTGGACCTCACGGAGTATGTTTAGCTGTTAGTGCCCCAGATGTATATTCTGGTGGTTTTACAGGTATACGTACAACACCAATGTTAAGAAAGTTTAGATATAATTCTGTGCTTTTTGTTAATATAAAGAAGAGTGCTACTTAGTATGGTGGCAATACATTTATAAGTAGAAGTTATTCTACTTATTATAGTACTAATACTTATGTCAAAACATCTTGGGAAAAATATGATACAGCTATGTGTTTCGGTGGTGATACATATTTAGGAGTATTAGATTATGCACACACCTTGTTGTTTACTAGGA
>CALEBD010000395.1 GCA_937944945.1 uncultured Clostridium sp.
CAGCATGGCAAATTGCTAGACCTTCTGTAGAAGTAGATGGTATAGCCTTTGGTACTATGATTGTATGGGGTACTGGTGGTGATGAAGGCTCTGCATTTGAAACTATGAAAGATATGTTTTACAACCCTGATGGATACAATTGTTTAGGGTTTGATAACATATGGGATGAGTCCGCTACTACTAACAAATGTGGTTTCTTTGTACCTCAATATACTAATCTAGATATACGTGATGAGAATGGTAAACGTATATATATGGATGAAGATGGTAATACATACCGTAAGAAGTCTTTAGAGTATATATTAGCAGAGAGACAAGTAGTAATAACTAGCGCAACCAACAATGCAGCTATCGACAGATACGTTGCAGAAAGACCTATTACTCCAGCAGAAGCTATGCTAGAGTTTAATGGTAACATATTTCCTAAGAAGGAATTACAGGAGTAGTTAGCATTACTTAGGACTAATAAGAAATTATAGAATCATAAATAGGTAGGTGATTTAGTATGGCAACCGGATGGTGGCCTTAAATGGGTTATTAAAAAAACTGGAGATATAACACACTACCCTTTAAGGACTAAACGTGACGAAGTTACTGGAGCGTTAATAGGTGATGATCCTACTGGATCTATAGTAACATGGGAACATCCTAATAAGGATGCTAGCGCTGGTTTGTATATTGCAGGTATAGACTCATATGATTATGATGAATCGAGTACTACATCATTAGGTTCTTGTTTTATATATAAGAGAGTATAGTCTATAGAGTAGTACTCAGATATCATAGTAGCAGAGTATACTGGTAGACCTAAATCAGCAGAAGATTTCTACGAAAATGTGCGTAAATTGCTTATATACTACAATGCTAGAGCTATGTATGAGAATCAAAATAAGGGTATATTTGTTTACTTTACTAATAAGCATTGTGACTACTTACTTGCTGATCAACCAGATATAATCAACGATATAGTAAGTAATTCTAAAGTAAATAGAAAGAAGGGCTGTCACATGAATAAGCAAATTAAGCAATGGGGTTGGGGTCTAATAAAGGATTGGCTAAACGATATTAATGCAGATGGCAAGAAGAACTTATACAATATAATGTCGGAACCGCTATTAGAGGAACTTATAGCTGCAAATGATGTAGTTAACGTAGACCGTGTAATGGCGTTGACCCAAGTAATGATATATAGAGAATAGCTATATAATGTTAAAGTAAAAGAGATTAAAAAAGAGAATAGAAATAGGGTACTGTTTGAAGGCCCTATATTTACTCAAGAATGGTTTCGTGACGACGAAGCTATAGATAATATCGAAGCATATATGTTTTAATTATGAATAATATTAATCAAATGCCAATACAGAAACTTCCTATGTCTAAGAAGACAAAAGACTGGCAAGAAAGTTGTATAGACTATGTTATAGGTCGTAGTTTAGGAGGTTCTAGAAATGGTAATAACAGAACTCGCAGAGAGGAGATGCAAACATACTATGATCTTTATAATAGTATATACAATGAAAAAGATCTGAAATATGTTACTAATCCTT
>CALEBD010000396.1 GCA_937944945.1 uncultured Clostridium sp.
TTTAAAACTTAGATATCATTATTTGGTATAGATAAATTTAATAAGAATAAATATGAATAATATAGTAACTTTAAGAAATGTATATGGTAAGGAAAAAGCACATTGCTTTATTAATCCTTTAAAACAAGCAAATGGTTCAAACTATCCTTTTGTAAAAAGAGTTCGTCAGGTAGACGCTAGTGGAGATACAGAAATGATCTTAAGTGAAGCAGAAATTAATAGTCCTAATAGTAATTACTTTATTAAGGAAGATGAACGAATAGAGATTTATGATGGTAAAACGTTTGATTTAGATAATCCTCTAGAAAGAAATATTTGGACTTGCATTAAAGATTCATTCTTAATTGCACCTGAAAGAGATTCTAAAGATTCAAAAGGTAATCTTTTAATTGACGGAGGTCCAAAACGTTATGGTCAAGCTGAATTCTATGTAGAAAGACCTGGAGTTGAATCTGAAAAACGTATCGAACGTATGAAGCTTGTAACAAAAGCGTTCACTTATATTGAACAAGATTCTGCTAAAGGAAGACTTACCAAAACAAGGTTACTTGGCAAATCAATGAGAAATGCTCCTGACTCAGATGTTCAGGACTATTTATATCAAAGAGCGGAAAAAGATCCAATGGTTGTTATTGACCTTTATACAGGATCAGATACAGCACTTAAACTGCTGCTTATTGACGCAAAAGAACAACGTGTTATCAACCTTCAAAGTGGAGTTTGGATGTATGGGGATGTTCGTCTAGGTACAACTGACGAATCTATCTTACTCTTCTTGAAGATTCCTGCAAATAAAACTATCTACGAGGGTATTACATTAGAGACATACCCTGATCTTCAGAAACTAAGTTTAAAAGAAACAGTAGAGGAAAAGGCTGAAGATAAAGCTGAGGAAAAAGTTGAAAAGACGGAAAAGAAGAAAAGCAATAAATAACAATATATATGACTATTAGACAAGCATATGAATACATTTTAGTTGAATGCAACAAGGTGAAAGCTCCTCAAGTTTTACTTGAGGACTTCATATACTTGTTTAATAAAGCAATTCAACAATATATAAATAGTGTATATAATAGAAGTGAGTACAATCAACAAAGTTCAGATGACTTAGGATTTTTACAAACTACATCAGTAATTAAAGTAGGTAAAATTGCTCCAAGACAGGAATTTAATGATACTGTTTGAGAGCTACAACTTCCTAAAGATTACTTACATATGTTGAATTGTATTGCAGAATTTACAGGTAGTGATTCAAATAAATCTAGATGTGGAAATGGAGTGCAAAGAACTATTACTTCAACATGTCAAAGATTAACTGCAGATCTTTATGCAGGTATTATTAATAATTATTATATGAAACCTTCACATAAGAAGCCATATTATTATATTATTAATAGAAATGAAAAAGATCAACCAGTAACAAATCCTGTTATGGATAATGAAATTAAAGAAGGTAGTTATCGTCCTAATTATATTAAAACAGAGGATGGAAAATATCGATTTTATGCATTAAAAGAACCATATAAAAGGATTGTAAATCAATCTTCTGTAAATTTGGAAATACATAGTGGCGATTCGAATTGAAGTTTAAATAATGTATATATTACTTATGTAAAAGCTCCTATGTATGTTTCCATGACTCAGGATGATGTATTATTACCAGAAGATAATACTCAAACCCTGGAATTTCCAGACTATGTTTGTTACGAGATTATTAATATCGTAACTAGACTATTATTAGAGAATGCAGGTGATCCAAGATTACAAACAAACGTTCCTATTAATCAGACTATAGCAGTTCCTGGAAATAAATAAATTTATTAACTTAAAAATTAAAAATTATGTTTGATTTTCAAAAAGAAGTAATAATTAATTCAAACCTGCTTGACGATGGTGTAAATCCTCGTTTTATGGTTATGGATGGTCCTGTTAAATTATTTCGAGTATTACGTTGTGCAGACTATAGAAAAGAAGGCTTAGTCGAAGGAGTTATTTACAAAACTCCAGCAGAAAAAGGCCAAGTCGCTAGTGCAGCATTTAATTTACCTACGAAAGAAGGTACTTATAGAGTAGTAATTGGTATTACTCTAATCGGTAAATACCTTGCAGATTACGCTATGCCTTGGTCAAATTTTGGTAAGGCTGTACTTGCTGAATTTGAGGTTTCTGCTGAAGATTTAGGAAAGACTAAAGAACTTCAGGAAAAAATGATTAAGGCTATCGAAATGGCTATTCCTGAAAACTACAGATATGTAAGAGTATCTGCAGAAGATTCAGGCAAAGTACTTGTAAGTTGCACTGATTCACATCAGGTCATTACTGTAGCTGAACTTCAGGAACAAAGAGGTATTAGTTGTCCTGATAGTTGCACTGAGAAGCAATATGTAACGGTTGATAAGGCTGTAGAAGTAACTAAGAATAAAATGGAAATTGGTACTGCTGCTTGGCTTCAGGAGAATCTACGTTTCCCAAGTTATCCTAATATACGTTATGCAGCTCTCAATGAAGAGGAGTATCCAGTAAACGGAGGTTTGTATACTCAATTCTCATTCTTATATTGCATGCCTCGTAAGGGGCTTCATGGACAGGGAACAGTAGGACAAGCTCTTAAATCAGTTACGACACATACGTTCTATGTATTATCATCACTTGTTGATAAGTTTGAAGAGGATCTGAAAAAAGTATTTGGAGACGATTCAATTAAAGTTGTTAGTCCTGATAATACTGAATTAATTAATATCGAATTCGTATCTGCACTTAAGGTTTCAGTACAGGATATTAACGAAGGAAAAGCAATAATTAAAGCAAATGTATCTGGTCCCGCTGTTAGTCCAAATCTTATTAAATATTCAATTAAAGAAGAAGATAGTAAGTATCAAATCGATAACGATGGTAAGCTTACTGTAAAAAAAGGACAAACTGCAGCAGAAGGTGATAAGTTTACAGTTAAAGCCTCTTATGGTAATGCTGTAGCAGAACAAGAGTTTACAGTAGGAGCTTAATACTCCTTTTAACATATATCACTAGAAGAAGGCAGGGCGGGGTAATTTCCCTGTCCTGCCTTTAATTTTTAAACTGAAGTTTATGACAATAGAAGCAATAGCAAGTGCTGTATATAATAATACAGTAACTGGATTAGCAGGAATCACTTCAAATCCAAAAATATCTGTAGAGCAACTTCAGGATGAAGTAGTGGCAGAGCGTAATCAAATAATGAGAGAATTTCTTTTAAAAGGAATTCTTAATTTAGATGAATTGTTTTTAGCAATTAATTGTATTGAAGTTGATTGTGATTACATGTCAAAATGTTGTAATTTGCAAGTTGGAGAAAAAGCATTACATTTTGAAATTCCACCGATTATTTATATAAACGGAATTGATACAATAAGATTTGTTGGCAGTATAGATAGACATACTCGTTATAATATTTATACAGATGAAACTTATAGATTTCATAAGTATAGAAAAAATAAACCAGGAAGTCCATATGTCTATATAGATACTGCGATTAATTCTAATGGTAATATGGACGGATATATTTTTAATGTTCCTTTTGTGAAATATATATCTGTAATTGCACTATTCTTAGATCCAAGAAAGCTTTTAGAATGAGATTGTTGTTCTGAAAATCCTGAAGTATATCTAGATTGTGGAATTCTATCTGATGAAATTATTAAAAGAATGACTGAGAAATATATTCGCTGGTATAAGCAACTCGCTACTCCTGTCACTCCTAACGACCAAACTCCTAAATAGTTATGAAGTTAAATAATATAAATTCTGTATATTCTCTTGCTAATATATTATACGGGGTTACAATAAATCCTGATAATTTTGAGGATATAGTTTTAAATGGTTTACAGTTAATAGGTAACAAACATTCTAGAATGTATAGATATGTAGGAGATACTACAAACAGAATACTAGAATTACCTTGTAATTTATCTTTTATAGAATCTGTGACAATTCCATTTGAAGACTTTCAATCTACTTCAGACACTAGTATCTTCCCATTAGTTCAAAATGCTTATTATGAAAGATATAATGAAGCTTGAAAATGGAATAAAGATCCATTATACCAATCAGGAAAACTATTAAATTATAATGAGATAAATAATGCATTAGAGTTTGATAGAGATTATTCGAATGTATCTGTACTATATCATGGTGTAATTGTAGATGATGATGGACTTCCACTTATAACAGATAAAGAATTAACTGCGTTAGCTGCATATGCTGCATATATTGATTTATATAAAAAGAGTCTTGTATTAAGAGATAGTAATTCTTTTCAAATGGCTCAAGCAGTTAAACAAGAATGGTTAAGAGCTTGTAGTGATGCTAGAGTTCCTGAACATATCTCGCAAAATGAAATGAATGAGATTCTTGATGCTCGTACACGTTGGGATAGAAAGCAATATAAGAAATCATTTAAACCTGTTAACTAATGAATAAAAAAATGTTTCCTCATGGTTTTAACTCTAGGGAACTATATAATGGGTTAAATCCTAAATTATTAAAAGGAAGATGAGTAAAAAATAGATATAAAGATCGTAAGAATCTAGCTGCTAAGATTTTTGATGACTGTTTTTATGAGATCTTATTGGATATTATAAATAATAATGTTACCTTTGTACTACCTCTGCGTTTTGGGAATTATGGAGAAATTTCTATGAAACAAATTGCAGATGAAGACTTTAAACAAGCATATAGAAGAGGTAAATTTAATAATATTGATTTTGTATTATCTCAATTTACAGGAAACCAGCTAGTATATAGATATATGAAGCATAATAAAGAAACTATGGAAAAACCAATCTATGTTGATAAATATCTTAAAAAACTCATAGATCAATATACTGAAGAAGCAAAAGTGTATTATTAATTATGATTAAAGAATTAGACGATTATTTAGGTATTATACAAGAAAAATATCCAAAGATCTCAAAAGATGAGTTAAAAAGAGTTATAGAACATGGTTTTAATAGTTTTCATTTATTAGCTAAGAGTGGAGCAGATGTAGTTTTAGGAAATCATAACTATACTGCTTTTTGCGGAAAGATGTTTTTTGATGATTATAAAAGAGTTAGATATAATAATATTAAACATCGTATTAAATTAAGACTGAAATATAAGTACGCTCAAGAAGTATATAACGGAGCGTACTATTTCGGTCTAACTGAAGCTGAGTGAGAATTTTATAAAACTCAGATAACTTCAAAGCGTAGATCTAAAATAAAGTTTAGAGATTTGAAGTTATATAAAATACAAGAAGAGTGTTATTTAGATAGATCTAGAACACATTTCTTTAAATTATACTATCCAATTGATGTTGGATGGACATTTTTAAAAAATGAAGTTACAACAAGAAATTTCGAATACATTGCGTATAGAGATGTAAAGAATAAAATAATAATGATTTAATATGGCAAAAGAAGAAAGAATAGGTAATCCTTATAAGAACTTAGTTTTTAGAACCTCAGGAAATATTAGAGTATTAGTTGGAGATAAGTATTATACTTTGAAATACGATACAGAAAATGCAGATGATAAAAGTTCTAATGCTGCAGAATCTAATTTTATAATTGCAGAAGAAGGAATGGAGCCTTATCTTTCTGGAGAACTAGAATATCCTGGAGACTCAAAAATTATTTTTGCACCTGGAGACAATATATATTATACTGATGATGAAATGTATCTTCCATTTGATAAGGAGGAAGATGCAGAAGAACCGTCAGTTTCTACAATTAATACTTTTAATGATACAGTTATTTTTAATGGAAATCCTGCATTTGTTATTAATGGAGATAATACTAGAATAAATAATTTAAACGCTGAATATCTTGATGGTTATTCTGCATCAGATTTTATAAAAAAGACAGATAAACTAGAGTTTGAATCTATTAGTACGTCTGATGGAAATTTTAAAGTAGAGAATGGTAATATCATAGCCCGCTCTATCTCAGCTACTAACGGTAATATAAAGAATTTATCATTTCAAAACTTAATAGGCAATATACAAATTGGGTCTAGTGTTAAAGTGATTAATTTTTCTGAATTTTTAAACTCAAAATTTATTAGTTATAATGTAGACATATTTGCTATTATTCATAATCTTTTTAGTCAAAATGAGATTATTACTGAAGATAGTTTTTATATATTAGCTTCTAATTTATTTGAAATTATAAATAGTAATTATACTTGAACTCCAGAAACTGTAGAATATATGGATAATTCTGGAATCATATTTAAACCAAAAAGTTTAGATATCTGAAAAACAATTCAAA
>CALEBD010000397.1 GCA_937944945.1 uncultured Clostridium sp.
TATGAAGGTGTATATGCACAAGCTTATAAGTTCGCTATTGAAATTTGTATGGACAGGATGGGCATGTACTATGAGGTAGCTGAAAAACCTCTTGGTAGTGAGTATATTACCGAGGAAGTAAGAATGCCTCATGGTTTTAAAGATGTTACTGTTGGGAACATAAAACGGGTGATGTTCCCTACAAAAGAAATAGCGGCAGATAAAATACCAATTGCGGCAATGTTTGCGTTTTTAAAGAAAGAATTTGAATTATCAGATTCACAACTTAATCAATTAAGAATTAATTTTGTTAGATATATAACATCCCATAATCAAACAGAGTTGATTAAAGAATATGCAAATACATCTATGGTCGAAAATATGGTAATGTCTAAACTTTCTAGAAAAGCTTGGATTGGTAAGGTTAAAGCTAATCTAAGAGGTGGGGAAGTTGTAGCTTTATTCAGAACGCATTTAAGTAAAAGAAATAGTTCAAAAGCTTTTGAGCGTAATTCCGTAAGTGTTTTAAGTTTTATAACACATAACTATACACAAATGTTCGAGAAGGAATATGGTACTAGAATATCTGCCTTAATGAATGAAAAAGGTTTTACGCTTGAAGGACATGGAGAAGATGGTGATACTTTTGATTACTCTGATGAAATGCCATTAGAAATAGAAAATATTCCATCTTTAGAGAATTTTAAAGAAATAGCATATAATATATTGAGTGCAAGTACTGTCGTATATAAACACAAGAATGATGTATTCTATGACTTATGGTCAAGATACAAAAAGAAAATATTAAATGAAAGATGCTTAGAATTAATCATGTATCTTAAAAGCAACTACAGAAATTTACAAGTAACTAACTTCTTAAAGATAGGAGATAGTAACTATAAAGCAGGTAGTAATCCTAAGTATCGTAAAGGTATCTTTAATGCAAGAGAGGATATCCTACAAAGAATAGAAATGTATTTTAATAGTGGGTTACCTATTTATAGATATGAAGAAGCTTTTAATGAAGTCATAAGCATTGATAATACACATCAAAAGAATAATGGTAGAAGGTTATTTGACTTAGCTAAAAACGTTAATTCTTTAGATAGAGATTTATCTAATGCAGATATTTTCCTAATGATATTACAAGGGTTTTCAAGTGTTAAAGCATTAGCAGATTATTGCGAAAAAGCAAACATAGACCCTTTAACAGTACCGTCAACAATATTTAGAAACAAGAATTATTACATGAGAGTTCCTTCTTTTGAGGACTATAGAAAAACATGTAATCTTACTACTCAACTTATGCAAGAAGCATACTTTAAAATTGCTGAACCGGGAATTGCGACAAATGATTTCATCTTAGAAACCGCTGTTATGACTAATAATAGATTAGATTTAAGTGCTTTAAGTAGATTACAGTTCCACACTATAAAGGAACTACTATTTGACGACGTTAGTAAATCTAATGATAGTGACAATGTAGTAAAGATAGCTCATTTTAGAAGTAACTGGTTCACAACTAAGTCTAGAGAGTTTGCTAAATACTATGAGAGAGATTTTGCACGTTTACGTAAAATCCTAGAAATTATAGCAGTAATTAATAAGAAATTTGGTGAACATCCGTTGGTGAATTTTAAACCTGTGATTATTTCTCCGGCTGTCAAAAATCAAGAAACAGGTGAGGTTACTCCTCCAAAGACTATTAATTATCCTGTACTGTGGCATTCATTACCACCTCAGTATTTACTTGAATTAAATAAGTTAGACTTAACAAAATTCACACATCCTTATATAACACAGAACCGTTGTAAGTTACAATATTTCTATGATGTGTGTAGGTATACAACTTTATCTATTTCTATATCTTACAGATTACGTTTATTATTTCAAGAACTAAATAGTCCTACTTTAAATCAAATGAGTTTATTTACTGTACTAGAGAAGTACAAAGACTTATTAGATTTACCTAGAACTATAAATGATATAAGTAGTGTACCTAAACTTATAGAAAACAGAATGGATTGTTTACCTAAAAGTAATATGTTGCATGATTTATATAACATTATGCTTTGTCACACGAATGAGATAAGTATGACTAGTTTGAATCTTCATACTTCAATGTGTTATAATCTAGTAATGCAACAATATTATCCAACAATTAAATATATAAGAGATTTAAAAGCTAGAATGTATGATGATTTAAACATAAGTGGTGTTATATTACAATCACCATTTGGTGTGTACCACAGTGCAATTGTTGAGGAAGCCAAATCTATAGGAGTCGGAATAATTGCTTCTGATTCTGCTGTTAGAAATAGTGCTTTCATGAGTTTAAAAGCTACCTATAGTCACGAGAGCAAGAACTATCAATTCTTAGTTTCTCAAGGTAAAGCAGGTGTAGTTTATAAGGGTGGACAAAGATATTTTGTTCATTTATCAGGTAAACTATTTAACCCTGATGCAAAAGACAGGCTTTTAAGAATAAGTAATTTAGAAGAAAATGATATAATAAAATTTATTTAATGGAGGGGACTATTATGGTTGATGTACCGTCAAATACTATTAAGTATGCAGAGTTGATTTATTCAGACTCTAGCATACGCTTAATACGTTTCTGTAATGATGAAAAAGCATTAATGAGAAACTTTATATTACCAATTGAAGGTTCAGTTTATGATTTAGATAGAGATTGCTATGTGAAACTTGATAATGTTAAAGTAAAGGTCTACACAGAAAGACCAGAAATGGAGGTTCTACATGAGTTTGCAAATCAATTTATTTAGTAATGAATCTCTAACAAAACAAGGTTCTAAAATAATGGCTCCACTTTCTAGTAGAGCCTTCAACTTTTATGGTGATATTTCTTCTTATGAAAAATTTCAACCTACCACAGAGTTTGAGATGAGTCATATAAAAAGTGTGATAACTAAAAAAGGAACTCCTCGAACGTATGATAGTATTTACGGTTTAAAAATGGACAGCCATATAGAACTTGAAAAAGCAGGACTTACTAAAGATGTCAGACGTTACAGAGTTATAGTCACTTTAGAGGATTGTTTAGACTTTGTAATAAGTTCTTTAGTAGGTACTAATATTAAAGAGTTTAAAGAGAAATTACCTATATATCAAGCTATATCTAGAGGTATTCTAAATCAAGATTGGGATATATTAGGTAGAAACTCTTTTGATTCTTTAATAGGAATTTCAGATGAATTTGACAATTATTTGCATAGACTTTTAATGACACATAATACAGCTAAAGAAGTGTTATTTAAATTATTTAAGAGTATATTATCCATAGCTCAAAATATGGTTTCATATATAGCAATGTCATTAAAAATGGAGTATGAAAAAGAAGGTATAAACTTAGTAGCAAAAAGTAGGACAGCTTGCACAATTGTCTTTGCTTCAGATGTGCCTGTAAATGAAACTATTATTTTAAATGGAGTATATACTGTTTATGTAAAAGCTTATGCAGTTAATGAATATATAAGACACATAAATGAAAATACAAGTGGGGGATTTTTATGCAATTAATAGGCGGTATAAAGTTACAGGGTAAACCTTTTTACCTTATGCTTAGAGATAATAAAAGAGACCAAACTTGGTACCTTATAGATAGATATCATAAAGATGATAGATTAAAAATATTAGTTGGTGAAAAACCAACACATCCTGTATTAGGTGTGATGAATGAACTTAACAAGTTAAAGTTATCTTTAGATAGTTACTTACTTGAAGCAATACATGTTAGTAAAATAAACTCTAAACTAAAAAGTACAGGAAATACACCAAACCTTATAAGGTTCTTGGAAACACTAACAAGTGTTAACTCTTATTCTTTTAATGTAAATAGTGTTATTCTTGATAATGTAAATACTGAAGATGGTGTATATACAGAAGAATTTAGAGCAAATGATGGTAATGTGTTCTTGCATAGATTGCAAAAGAATAGACTTTATCATACATTAGACTTTAAGACGGTAGATACAGAATGTATTACGTTCTCATACAAAAATTAATCCTAAGTTAGATGTAGAGCTAAAAGATGTTGAGTCTGTTGAAAGTAAAAAGAAAGTAGGTGCTTTTACTGTATCTACTATGACTATGAATCTTATAGAAAATCTATTTGATATTAGTTGGTATAAGAATGTAAAGACTGGAGAATACTACAAAGACTATAAAGCTATAAAATCTATTCCAGACTTTGAGCGTATGTTTATGAAAGGTTTTATAGAAAGAATACGATACTGTTTAGAAAATAATATTGAAATTAAATTATGTATAGACTCCGAGACGACTGGACTTACTATAGCAGATTTATCATCTGATAATCCAGATAAAGACCATATAGTTGCTCTACCTATATCATTTAAACCTAACACAGCATTTGTTATTTTTAATGATATGGAGTACTTTGATAATGTACCTAAAGAGTATATGTTCAGTCGTCTAAAAAGTATTGTAGAAGATAATGAAAAAGTAACTATTGAGTATAGAGTATTTAAAGATGATGTATCTATTTACTCTACAGAAGAGTTATTGAGTAATTATGAAATTGCTGATAGTATTACGATAGATAGAAAACAAATAAATTTATTAGGTCACAATGTCCTATTCGACGGTAAGGTTTTATATGATGATGGTTTAGAGCCAGAATGGAATAATGATACATTACAAATGGCATTTAATTTAAACCCTAAAGTTTCTAAAGCTAAGATAGAAGTTTTACGTGACGAAGTAAGAGAAACAGAGTATGGTTCTTATACTGAAAAAGTACTAACTGAAGTTGTTGGTGGTGTAGGTTTAAAGAACTTAACAAGACGTTTATTTGGTCATGAAACATTAGAATTATCAGACGTTTTAGGTAAAGGAAATGAAGGTAATTATCGTTTAATAGCTGATGAAGAAGTAGCCTTAATATACGGTGGTGCCGACGTTGACTACCCACAAACTATTCATGATAAGTTGAAAGAGTTTATGGGTACTAAGATGTACGCACAATATCAAAAACAAGATATGCCAATGATTAATATCTTATATAAAGCTGAGTATCATGGTTTACCCATGAATGCTCCTAAGGTATTAAAATTAGCTGAAGATGCTGAGATTAAGTTAAATATAATCAAGAACTTCTTATATAATTATGTAGGTATGGAAATAGATTACAGGTCTAAACTTACACAGATAGAAACGAAATATTCTGTGTTACAACCTATGAACATTTTCAGTAAAGCAAAGATGAATGATAGTGAAGTAGAAGAATTAAAAAAGAAGAAGTCTGAGGAGATTAAGAACATAAAGAAAGACCCTAACGCTATTTATGAGTTTGATATGAAAGGTAAGCAAATTAGAACTGTTCTTTATGATATACTTAAATATCCAATATTAGGTTACACCAAAGGTGATAAGCCTTTACCTTCTACAGATAAGTATGTATTAAAGAAGCTAATGGGATACAAAGAGAACCATAATACTTTGAAAGCAGATATTAAATTACCTAATGGTGAAGTAATAATATCAGCAGATAAGTTTAACTCCTTCAAGTATCCTGTAGCGTATGTATTACGTACTTATCTAGATATAGATAAAGACTATACTTCTTACTTCAAGCCTATAAAAGAAACTAATCTTGAAGGTAGGTTATTTAAATCATTCTCATTATCTAGAATTGAAACAAGAAGAATTATGAACCCTGCACAAACAATGAAGAGTTCTCTTAAAGCCTTGACAATTCCATATAATGATGATTATTATTTAGTCGACTTTGATATGGCTCAAGTTGAGTATCGTATAATGGCTTCACTAGCACACTTAACTTACATGGTAGAAAGACTAAAAGACCCAGAAAAAGATTTCCACACCGAAAGTGCGGCATCACTTTCAGGTATAGCCGCTCACAAGATAGAAAAGTCTTTTAGAAAGATGATGAAATCAGTTCACTTTGGTATTCCATATGGACTAGGTGTTAGAAGTTTATGTGATAAAATGTTTGGTAAGGTTAATGATGAAACATTAGCAAAAACAGTACAACTTTTACATGAATTTAAGACAAAGAATTATCTTATCATAGATATGCTTGAGCATGTAAGAGATAAGTCATTTGAACCTTTAGACTTATCAGATGACTTTAAGAGATTTGCTGGATTTGTTAATTATGAGTTTAATCCTGAGACAAATGAATATACAGAACATTTCCATAAAGTAGGTAAAGTTGAAAATCTTTTAGGTTTCTATAGATTATTTGACCTAGAAGATTTAGATGAAAGAAAAATAGCTAGTATCAGAAGAATGGCAGGTAACTATCCAATACAAGCTTTTGCCGCAGAATTATTTAGAATTATACTTATACGTTTCTATAACAGATGTAAAAAGGAAGGTATAGCTGATAAGATTAAATGGCATTTATTAATTCATGATGAATTATTATTCTCTGCACATAAATCTCTAAATCCTTTCTTCCTGTACAAATTGATATTAGAGGAATGTATGGTAAGTATCAAAAATCATACTAAATATTTTGTAGGTATTAATATAGGTGACTCTTGGAAAGAGTGTAAAGATGACTTATCTGAAGCACCAGTATTGTTTGTACAACGAATGGTTAAACGTTGGGAAGCAGGAGAATTTAAGAATGATACTTGGATAGATAATGCTAAAGAGTATGTAAACAAATATAAAGATGTTTATATAAAAGAAAGAATACATGAAGTATTACAAACAATCCAACCTAACATGGATAACGAACCAATAGATATAGAATTCATTCAAGATAAATTTGCTAACTATACAGTAAGAGCATATTTAGGTGATTTCTTTATCCCTCCAGTTTATAAGAACTCTAAAGGAAAACCAGTAGATGAATGGTATGAATTATCAGAAGAAGATAAATTCTCTTTAACTTTAGAATACTGGAGTTCACTATGGTATGGTGTAGGAAAAGAAATGTTATCTATACAAGGTAAAGTATTTAAGTCTAGATTATTAGATGAAAACTTTGATAGAGATTTATTAGGTATCAATTATAAGGAAGATGAAGAAGAAGAGTTATTTATTGATTTAAATGATTCAGAAGAAGAAGATGATGACGACATGAGAACTTATGGTTATGATTTAAACAACTGGTCGTTTGATGAAGATGGTTCTTCTGATTTCTCAGAATGTATGTATTTAGATGAATTTGACTATTCTACTCTAGATGACAAGTTTAGCTTTGACTTCTCTAAGTACGATTCTGCAAAAAATGTAGCTTATCTATTAGAAGAAGATAATGAAGTAGAACATCTTTATGCTAGAAAGCGTGGAGAATCTATTGTAATAACAATTCCATCATTAGCCTTATATGATAAGATATTAAAATACTTAGAACCTTATAAACGTAGGTTTGGATTAAGAGTTATTATAAACTGTAATGGTCGTTCTGAAAGAGCGTTAGTTGTTATGTCTACTTTGGATATAGATAAATTGAATATATTTATAAATGAAGAAGTAAAGACTTATGAGAAGTTACAGAGAGTTTCTAATAACGTTTATAATAACTTAAAAATTAGAAACAATGACACTATAATGATACAGACTAATGATAAAGATAAAATCATAAAATTAGCGAAATATCTTAAACCTAAGAAAGCAGAGTCAGGTTATACAGTAAAGGTATTAACATCATCTGCTGTACAGAAGTTCCAATACTTGTCTTATGATTGTGACTTAAAAGAGTTAGATGATTTATTAGGTCAAGGTAAATCATTATCTATAAAACCAAAAGAAAACTTTAACTATGTGTATGCTAGGTCTACTTATATCATCATAGATGTTAAAGATAATAAAACAAAAGACTTAGTTAAGAAATACTTAACACCTTATATAAAACCAGTTGGTACTTTGATAAGATTTAAAGTGAATGGTGCTATGGAGTCATGGTTAAAGGTTTCAAGAGATATTGATTTGACAGCATTGGAGAATTATATTTCGGGGGTGAGTGATAAATAATGGGTATAGGATTTAATAAGACACAGAACAGTAAAGGTTCTAGAGCGAATGTTACTAAACAACGTAGCGAATATGATTTAGCTTCTAACCTTAAGACTGTCAGAGAGAATGGTCAATCAAGGGAGATTCCACAAAGGAAATCTCCTCCTCAAAATCAATATGACGATACTGTTTTTGATGATATAGAGGATGAATATTATGAAGAGATTGAAACTGTAAAACAACCTAAGAACGTTAATAAAAAGAAACAACAACCACAATATGTACCTCAACAAAAGAAATCACATAAGGGTACAGTTTTTCTAATGGTTGTTATAATACTGTTGTTATTAGGTGGTTTTGGTGTTTTGTATATGAAAAATAATACTAATAACACAAACAATAATAATTCCAATTCAGTCATACCTGATGCTAGTGACACACAAAATAATATTGAAAATGAAAATGTCGGAACTACACAAAATAATGTAAATTCCGAAGATGTAACAGATGAAGCTACAGGAAATAGTTCTGCTTCAGGTACTTTAATAAAAGAGAATGAAGATGGTTCTACTTCTACAATTCCAGAGTCAAGCAGTTCTAACTCTAACTCTAGTTCTAGTCAAAACTCAGCTACAGCAGGATTACCTAATTTTAATACTAATACAAATATGAAAAGTGATAGTCCTGTAAGTGACTATAGCGAGTTTGTTAAAAACCTAGAAGGAGAAGATGTTAAGGTTGACTATACAGTTTCTAGAATAGATACAAAAGATGATTTTGTAAACTATAAAAAGTATAGAACTGTAACAGGTACAGGTGTAGAACTTTATTGGTTAGATGTTGTATATAAAGAAAGAAGTTATACTATAACAGTACCTTTTAAAGTTTATAAAGAATTAGATGATGTAGGTATTGTACCAGTAACTATGGAAGTTTTAGTTTTAACAGATAATTCTGAAATAATATCTTATATGGAAGTGAATACAGATTATAAAGGAGGTACTAATTAATTGAAATTTGAAGAATTAAAAGAATTAGACGCCTTTAATGCTTTTGATGAATTTACTACAGTTGCAGATGCCAAGGCTTTAGGAATTATACCCAAAGCCTATCATGATATATTTAAAGAAACTTGTGATTGTGGTTCAGATTTTATAGTTAAAACCAATCTATCAACTGTTCAATGTTGTAATCCAAGATGTTATATTAAATTAGGTTATATGTTAGCAGAAACTTTAGGTAGATTTGATGTAAAAGGCATAGGTCCCGAAACATGTTTGGATTTAGTTAAAAGTAAGTATCATACATTAAAATATAAATCACATGTAGAGTTCCTTGCTTACACAGATGCAGACCTACCTTATTGGTTAAACAATGCAAGGGGTGATACATATTTATCCTGTTTATATAATATAAGACAACATGAATATTCTATAGGTGATTTGTCAGCAAATCTAGCAATACCTGCATTTGACTCTACACTTAAGAAGCTGTTAAAACCTTATAGTAGTGTTGATGAATTAGTTAATGCTATATCAGAAGCAGGTGGTATATCAAATTATCTAAATTCTATTGGTATATCTGACAAACAGAAAGCTTTCTACTTAAAAGAGTTTTTGCCAGATTTAGTATTAGCTGAATACTTGTTTGCAGGAAATGTAAGACTTAAGGGTATGCATACGGTCAATATATGTATTACAGGTTATTTAAGTGTTGAGGGTAGGTCTATGACAAAGAAAGCTTTTGTGGAACTATTAAACCTAGTGAGTAAAGCTGAAGATGGTACACAGCTACTAGAATTTAATCAAACAAGTGCTGTTGAAAGTGTACCGTATATAGTAGCTGACGCTCCTAGTACAAATTCTAAATACCTTAGAGGTAAAGATAGAAATGTTTTAATAACATCTACAGAACTTTTAAATGAGGTTAGAAAGGTGGTAGGGGAATATAATGATAGACAAAAAGAAAACGTCTGATGCTTTTGATATCGATGGAGAACTAGAAGATGTAATACTTGATATTGAAGATGATATAGAAGTAGAATCTACTCCTAATGAATCAGAAGAAGATATTTCAGATTTAGTTATAGAGGACGATTATACAGAATCCGAAGTCGAAGATAATTTAGATTTAGTAATAGAAGATGCTGAAGCAGAAGAAGTAGAAGATACTCTCGATTTAGTAATAGAAGATACTGAATCAGATGTGTATACTAATTCAAATACAACTGATGATAGAGTGGATTTAACTGAATTAGTTAGTCAATATGATTTTGACCAAGTATCTAAAGTAGATGAAGATAGTTACTTTGATGATGTGTTAGAAGATGATGAAGAAGAGACATTACAAATAGATTTAAATGATATCAACTTAGAAGCAACATCTGAAAATAGTGATGACGCCAACTTAAGAAAGTTAGAATTAACAATAGCAAGACTCAATAAAGAGAGAAGTAAAGTCGATGTTGAAGAAACTAGACAAGAGCTTATTTCTATGTTAAATTCTGCTATAGTTGAACTTAAAGGATATATAAATAATAATGACAGTTCATTAATCATGGAAGATGAAGAAGATAATAATAAACTACTTTATCATGATGATGTTAATAGAGAATACTTTGAGCAGTTAATAACTTGGTTTAGAAGGGAATATATTCAGCATTGTTCTATGAATAAGCCTTACACAGCCGAAATGTTTATTAACAGTAATATTAAGAAAAATCTATTAGCACTTGGAAATAGATTAGAGACTTCAATGAGATATAAAATAGCTCAACTTCCTGTATTTAGACCAGTGGATTTATTGTCTAGTGAATATTTAGTTAAGCAGTTAGAGTTAAAGATAAAAGAAGATATCGAAACAATTAATAGCTCTTTTGCTGATAAAGATAAATTAAAATCTGAGAAGTCAAATTTAGTTGTATCTTTAGCTATGCTTTATTTACCAAACAACTTTAGAGTAAATGGTGAGTATATTTTAGTTAAGAGTATCACACTTAATGACGGAGAACATTTTGTATGTGGAAAATGTGGTGAAACATCTAAGGCTTCACAACCATTTTATTTACTAGGAATATTACCATTCCAAGGTGTAGATAATCCAAATAAGGCTACAGCTTACACAACAGTAAATATTCCTGGAGTTAATGAGTGTCCACATTGTCATGCAAGAAATATGTTAAGTGCTGATGAAATAAAACGTTTATCTAAAGCATTTGTAAGTAAGCAAAAACAACTTATAACTGACTTTGTAAAAGCTTCTAGAGTTTTATGTACTGGCTTAGATTTTACTAGATACAGAAGTGATATCAGCACATTGACTGCCACACTCCCTAACATTTATATTGACAATACTTATTCTATTGCTGAAAGTAAGGAACAGGATTATTCTGTAGATTATAGTGAAGCTTATAAAAGATATCTTAGCCTAATCAATTATTTCAAATCTAAAGTTGATTTAGAGGAGATACCGACAGAATATAAACTTCCTTATGTTCTAGATAAAGATACAGCAGTAGCTTTCTATCCTAAAGTAAGTGAGCCTGAGGTGTTTAGAAACTTAATAGGTAGTGAGTCGGGTGTATATAACACAAGAAAGTTTACTAAAATAATATGTAAGTGTTTAGGTGTTAACTATACTGTTATTAAGAACAATGCAATAAACTCATTAATAAACTCATTAGTAAATTCTAAACTTTATAGAAAGATTGCGTTTACTAACACATTTATTCCAGAAGTCGTTTATTCAAATGCAGGTATAGTTGATTATCTAGAAACACTAGATGATACTGTATTAACTGCTATAATTACCGATTTAAGACTACGACTTAATTTTGACATTAATAAATATGTTGTAGATAACAAGGTTGACCGAAGTAAATTAAAGCAATTGTGTAAAGATATCAGAGCAGAGTTTGAGAAAAAGAAAGAGTTATATCAACACAGAACTGAAGAAAGAGAATATTTAATAAACTCTTTACTTGAAAATACAAATCTATTATCATTCACACCTCTAGTTACAATTTCTTCTTTAAATGAAGACCAAGTAAAAGAATTTAGATATGATAGTAGATTAGTTGATTTTATTAATCAAACATCTGACTTAATGATTTTAAACAATTTATCATATGACTTCTTAGATTTCATCAGTCCTAAGTTTGGGGATAACTTAAAGAATAACTTTGAATATCTTGGTGATTTAACTAAATATGATAACTTAAAGTATGGTTTAAATATAGTAGAGAAGTTAAACTTATTTACTTTCCAACCTAGAACAAAGAAGACTGTAAAGGAAGAAATGTTGCGTAGTATATTTACTGCAATAAGTAATCCAGACTTTGAGAACTTACTGAACTTGGATTTAATAAAGAAAGCTTATGATAACCAAGATGAATTTTCTTTAATGCGTGCAATTAAATCTAATGAGTATTTTATAACTCAAGGTTCTAAATATCAAGCTCCTATATTCAATTCTATTAAGAACACAATAGTAGAGTTAGCGCCAATAGCTGATAAATTCTTAGAGGAGTTTGGAAATATAGACGTTGACAACGATGGTAAAGATATTGCTAGAATAGTATACTATCTAGGACATATGTTTAGTGTTGAAGAAATTAAGGAATACTATACTAAGGCTTATGATTCTTTAGACTTTACACTATTACTTGAACGTAAAGATGGTGAAACATTATTAGAATATATGGATAGATTAATCCTAGCAAGACAATCAGCTAATAATAACGAACTTATTCCTTACAAAGCTAAGTTTGAGAAAGAAATTACAAAGCATGCTGTTGTACTTGAAAATTGTAATTTACCTATGTTATTCCTAGGTACTTACGGTAAACACCCAACAGTAATCTTGACTATAATAGAAGTATTCTATCAATTATTGTTAAGAGATTTAGGTACAATTTTAGATTGTATTAAATTAGATAAAGGTATCGCTAATAAACTTGCAGATGGTAAGGAACCAGTATTAACCGAAATGTCTAAGGAGAAGGAAAAGGCAAGATTATATCTAAAGCATACAACTTATCTTGATACTAGATTTAACTTTACAGGTAATAATGCTGATTTAGTAGATTTAGATAAATTTTCAGGAGAAGCTGAGTTGGATTTAGAAGTTGATAGTAAAAGACTATTAAATCTAATCCTAACAGATGAAGATAGATTTAATAAAGCCACAAAACATTTACCTAAAGAGGTGATTGATTTAATACATGAACATTATACTTTTGGAGAACGAGAAGATTGATATAGGTTCAATGATGAGGAAACTCTATGACAAGTTTCCTCCTTCATCTAGAATTTCAATAAACAAGAATAATTTTAGTGAAGTTATACTAAGTGTAAAAGATAGACCTATACTGACTAAGAATTGGTTGGTGACTATTTCACCTAGACTTACAACTAAACAAATACAAAAGGTCATGGAGATAGAAAACGTAAATGTAATCTTATTATCTGATAAAACAAAATTAGATAAGTTGAAAGATGAATTGATACCTTTAAACTTAAATATAAAAATAGTAGATAACCTAAATCCTAGTAAAGACGAGATTTTGGAGTATGTTATGGAAACACTTGATATTTCTCTTGCTGATGCTAAATACTTATGTAATAGGCATAGAATGTATTTACCTGCTATTATGAATAGTGTACAAACATTAGCTTCTTTAGATATTGTTGATAAGTATGCTATACAGGAATACACTAGAAAGCGTTTAGGTGTAAACCTTAGTACAATAACAGATAATTTATTAGGTTTAGAACCTAATAAAAAGAAGCAAGTTATAGAACTCATATATGACTACAGATTTGGTTTAGATTATTTACTAAAATATATTTTAGAGGATTTGAGAAAATATAAATTAGTGTTCCGTCTAGTAGAAGAAGGTGAACTTACACTAGAAAACTACGACACTTACTCTTTACCAGACATAGATAAGGATGTTAAATTATTTAAGAAGATATCAGACCGTAGAAAATATAATATGGTCAAGTCTTATTCTAAAGTTTCTAAGAGTGTTTTATATTTCGTAGAAGTTAGTGTATCACAAATAAAACCTAGATTGGATGAAATATATAAGTTAATGATTTTATTAAGGTAGGAGGATAAGGTAATGTTAGAATTTATGATGAAAAAAGGTATTTTAGGTTTAGAAGATAAAGAGAACCTAACTGATGATATGGTTGTTGTTGAAGATTGTGGTGAATATGATGAAGCCTTAAGCTATTATAATATAGTTTTCTTTAAAAGTAAGAGAGACGATATGTTAAAATTGTATGAAGATATCCAACCTGAGAATGCTTTACATGTAAAGAAAATTATTGATAACAAAGATGGTTACAAAGTTATATATTCTGCTGTGACTCGTATGTATTCTACAAGTATAACAGACTTTTTATATGATTACTTTGATAATGATTTGGATGCTATATTCAATCAGTTCGGTTATGATTCTGAAGATTCACAAACAGAAGAATATAATGTAGAACAGCCCTTTGAAGAACCAGAATCTTATAATGACTTGAAAGAAAGTAGTCAAAGGAATACTGAATATGATGTAACTCCAGTTGTACCAAAACAAGACGAAATTCCTGAGCCTAAGCAGGAAATTCAAAAGGAAGAAGAATCTACAGACGTATTCTCTCGTAAAGATGTAGAGGATATAACAGCAATGATACGTGAAGTAGATTCAGAAGCCAATACTAAATTGTTAGATTCTCTATTAAATATGTATGATGCAGGAGAAGAACAATTTGTAACAAATAAACTATTAGGTCTTTTAGAAAATCTACAAGAGAAAGGTCTAATAGAATAGGAGGTATATCATGTTAGAAAAGGAAAAGAATATCCTACTTGGATTTGCTTATGCGGCTTTTATTGCGATAGGTTTCACAATATTTGTTGTAGGCAGTAAGGTAATTCCTACTGTCGCTTTAGTCGGAGTTGTTGTACTACTACTTTATTTTTATGTAACACCTTCATTAGCTAAGAAGTATTACTCAATGCATGGAGTTGGTGACGAACTTGGTTTCTCAAGGTTCATACCTTTTTATAATGAGGTTATGGTGTTTTCTACACCAGTAGCAATTGCATATCTAATAACATTAACATTATTAATACTGTCAGTTGTTTCTGTATTCCTCAAACCTTCTATTATAGCTAGTGTTTTTGGTGACGTTATTGCATTACAATGGGCTAATGGTGCTATAGTTATTTCTCTATTCCTAATAGTGTTGTTTTCAATTATAAGAGGGATTGGGTATAGTGCTATAGTTAGAGAAGTAAATTCTAACATTAAGAAGATTAGTGGTGTATCTGATGATAAAGGTTTGGATAATCTAGTAATAGTAGTTCAATATGTATTACTATTTATCCCAGTATTCAGAGCATTTAGTTTAGCATTTCAGTTAGACCGTATAAATAAAATAGTTGTTTTCCTAAAGATGACAGAGGAAGAAATTTATTCGTTAGCTGATTCAGATTATGAAGACGGTGAAACGTACTACAATTAGTAGTTGATGTGTTATAATAGGGTATCTATATGGTACCCTTTAATAACATATTAATTATGTTATTTTAAATGGGAGGTATTGATTTTATGGATGTTAGTTCAGCAAGAAATTTAATTTCTAACAAAAACTCTAATACTCAAAGTATTCCTGCAGTTAGAGATACTAAGTATTGGAGAAATAAAATAAAAGTTAAGTCTGATAAAGATGTTGTACAGGCTAAAGAAATTACAGAGCAGGAAACAAAACCTATAGAACCTTATGTAGAAGAAATTAAACCTGTCACTAAACAGGTAATGAACATTAATGATTATAGGGAAGTTCCTACTGAACCTACTTGTGAGGATATAATAAATAGTGCTTCAATAACTGAAACACAAGAATTAGAAGAAGTAAAAGAAGTAAAAGAAATGCATGTAATGGATGATTTAAAGTCTACTAAGGGTAGTATTATAGAAAATAGATGTGAATCACCAAGCAATTATTTAGTTGATTTACTTGGACTAGGATTACCTAGTGACTATGAGAGTTCACAAGACTATCTTAATAAGGATTATGACTATGAAGATAATGCTGTAGAACAACCATCGGTAAGTGAGTCTACTGAAACTACTCCACTAAAATCAGGTGTAAAATACAAACTAGCATATGTGCCAGAGAATATATTAAATGTTTTAGCTGAAATAGTGGAATGTCCTGTAGAGAGTGAATTAACTATTAAAGGTACTACTTATGCTCTTGTGGATATTAATAATTTAAAAGAGTAGGTGATATATTTGACAGAAAACATACTGGACACTGAGGTATATACTGAGGATATAGAACTTGATAGTTTTATAGAAGTTGACGAAGCAGATACCCAAGTTGAATATACATATCCCTGTGCTTTACTAGAAGGAGTTAAGACTGAGTATGAAGTTGAGTATTTAGCAAAGTACGCTTGTGATGATAAAGCGTCATTACCTCTGTATATAAAGTATGGTGATATTGTGGCTCTTATGGGTCGTATGGAACTTACGAGTCGCTATCTTTTAAATTTAAATTTTATAGATAGTGATAATACGTATTCCCTTAAGTTACTACTTAACGCTAATGAAGAAAAAGTGATAAATTTAACTGATAGTGAGACATTATTAAAATTAATTAAACTGTAGGAGGTTTATTATGATTGAGAATTTATTAACAATTCTAGCAACTATGGATTTTGGGGAAAAGATTGCAGTTGGTGTATTAATATTCTTTGCTATTGGTGGATTTTTAACAAATTCTAATGGCTCTAACAAATCTAATAAGAGTGTTAAAAACTCAAAAGGTAATTCAGAAGGTACTGTATAATGTTTTGGATTTTAGCAATAGCATTTCTTATTGTAATACTTGACTTTACTGGTTTTAAACTTGATGAAGAAACTCAAAATATAATTTATTCGGAAGACGCAGAGGCTGTCCCCGACACAAATGAGATTCAAGAGAAGAAACCTAAAAAGAAAAATAAAAACAATGAAAATAAGACTAAACAAGAGAAATCCAAATCAAAGAGTACAGTAACTAAACCAAAGAATGATAATAAAACAGACAATAAAAAGCAACCTAATCCAAGACCTAGTGATTCAGAAGATATTGAAATAAAAATTGACACAGAAGATATAGCTCAAGAAGCTGTAGACGTTCTAGAAAATCTTTATTAAAGGGTGTGGAATATGTTAGCGAATAAAATAGAAAAATTACCTACTTCAAATAATGTAGGAAAGAAACAAGATAAATTAACTAAGCGGAAATTAAGCAGATATGAAAAGGCATTATTAAGACCTTTAAAAGTTATATCAACTTGCAGTATAGTGGCAATGGGATTAAATTTATTTCTACCGTTGTATTCGGGTAGTTTGGGTATATCACATTTCCTCCAATGGGTAATGTGTTTAATATATGTATTATGCATAGCAAATAGTAGAGGGTTAACTACAGAATATTCACTATCTATTGGTAAAATATTAACAGTTAGAATAATAGAAGTTGGATTTTCTTTAGTACGTAAATCCGTACTTATGAACTATGGTGTTTTCTTTATTTTAATTCTATTCGACACTTTGCTTGTTGCTTATATGGCATATCACAAAGTAAATTATGAGTTTGAGGTGGAGAAATATGTTAGATAAAATGGGAACAAACAGTGAGTATCTAAAGATAAGTGATTTAAATGTAAATGAGGAATATGTGAAGGTTGCTTATATAGAAGATACAAAAGCAGGTTTATCCAAAACTATGTCAGGATTTTACACTTTCTTTATTAAAGATTGTGAAGCTAATATAATAACAGGTACTTTATTTAATGTATCAGATTTTATAAAAAGTGGTTTAGTAGCAAATAAACTTAGAAGAAAGCCAGTAAAGATAAGGTTTGTAACTCAAGACCTTAATGGTAGAATTTCATTATTAATTTCTAGTATAGAAGAGTATACAGAATTTTTTAATTATACAAGTTTCATAGGTTTCTTACCAGATGCAGAACAGAATTTAGAATCTGTGGAGAAAGTACTTAAGAGTATATTAGGTGATAAAGTGTCATTAAGTAGAGAATATAAAGACAATTCACTTGTTGGTATCTACAACGGAAAATGTGGTGGATATGCCAACTTACTACAGATGGTAGTTTATAATTTAATAGCTGTACAAGTCTTACCTAATATTAATTTTAGGTCTTTAATAGAAGTGTTTTATATAGTCCAAGATAGGTATTATAAGTACCTTGTAAAAGAAACCAATTCAGATATTATTAGTACTGCTGATAAGATGCAGTTTTTATTTGAAACACAACAATTAGTACAAGGACATGACCTTGCTAAAATAATAACTGAATGTGTTAGTGGACTTTGTGGTTTATCAAAACCTGAACATCTATACTCTGTTCTAATTTATAAGAGTTTCAAAAATAATATAGAGAGTATCAATTTAGCTAACGTGTATAGCACATTAGTTTTAGGAGGTACTACTCAGGTAGGTGAGTTAAAATTAACAAAATATTAAAAAAGACAGTTATCTGTTCATTAATAGTTTTATGTTGCATTTCCTTTATGGGATGCAACATCCTCACTTTAGATAAAAATAAAAATCCTGCTAACTTTAGTGATTATAATATTAAGTCTGTGACTAACGTTGATGGTGAACCTATAGAAAGTCAGACTACAACTACTCAAGAATAGTCAGCTAATAAATGGGGAGTGGATAATAAACAAAAGAAAAATCGGAGTAGTATTAGAAAGGTAGGAGGTTTATAAATGGGAGAATCAAGTGTAGTATACTATACAGTTAATTCTACTTATAGTGATATTAATGGCGAAATTAAACTAGCACAGCTTTTAATAAACAAACAATTCAGCACAACAGTTACTTCAAAGATAGCTACATTGGAGGAACTCCGTGGAGTATATGAAGAAAGTCTTAGTAACAAATATATAAAAGTTGATTTTAGTTTCGAGAAAGATTATTTTAAATGTGATGATATACCAAATGTACAATTAAGTGACCAAGCACTATCAGAAATTGTTGGTAGGGAAAGTATTAATAAACCTATTGTTACTTCTATCTATGATTTATTTTCAGAGATAGTAAATAGTAATGGTTACTTAGTAAAAACTTGTGTAGAGAATGGTGAGGATATAATTGATAGTGTAAATTTATTTATTCCTAACTATTCACAAAGTACAATGACTTGTTCTATTCCACTTTTAGACATGGAAAATAAGTGGAGAACTTTTAAACTTATTTCAGTTGAAGAAGGTAGATTAGTGAGTCATGCATTTCAATTTATAGTACCTAAGAAGGTGCAAAATAGATTTAATCAGTTTGCTTTATCTGAACCTAAAACTATACAGTATGTTGGTGAAACACACTTACTTTATTCTTATAACAAGGAATTACCTATATACGCATTTAATGAAGATGACGTTCAAATTTTACCTAGTATTATAAATAGGTATGTTTATATGTCAGAGTTAAATAAACAATTAGTCAGAATAACTTCTATAATAATAAAGCAGTTAACTAACGGAATATATGGTGAGGAAGACAAATCAAAACCTGAGGAAGTTGATTACTCACACTATGCTAGTAGGTACAATAATTCCTATGTTAGATTTAAATTAGACTATAAGGCTCCAAATAATGAGAGATTAAATCATATAATCGTAGAAGCTGTAACCAAGACTTTAAAACTTATAGCTTCAAAAAAGATGTCAATTCAACAGTTAATGCTTTATCTGACAAATATGCATTATAATCAAATCGAAAAGATATTGTATATATGCGTAACAGAATTAATGCTTAATGGAGGTTCATTACCATTAGACAGGTTATCATATACTGTAAATGCAAATAAAAAGTATAAGCTAAAGAAATTTATGGCTGATACTTATTTGTATATGATTAGGGCTTGTTTATTTATGATGGATGATAAACTTGAGAATGACTTTACAAGATTAAAAGGTAGTGATGCACCTTTCACTACTATAGTCGAGAGGAGGATAACAGATGTCTCTAATAGAGGGAATAATAAGTGAATACTTATCCAACAACGAAAATACAGCATACACATTACTCATTAATAATGATGTTGTATTAGAAGAAAGTGGTGCTAATCCAAAGTTAATTAAAGTAGTATATAAGAAAGAAGGATTTAAGCACATATCTAAAGTAGGTTACTTTACAAGACAAAATAAAGAAATAGTATTTTTAGAATCTGAAGCAGAAAGAACAGCTATAGACCTTCGATTAAAGGATTGTAGTTTTGCAGGTATAGATTTAACAAAATATGTATTAAACCCTAACAACATAACAGTTAGAGTTAATCATGATTTTAGAGTATTACATCTATTAACACCTGCTTATACTATAGCAAAGAAGGTGGCATTACAAGTCGATAAGAATAATGCTTTATATCTAAATAAAGTATTGATGGATTTAGGTACAATTGCAAGGTTGGATGATAGCTTTACAGTTTATGCTTTAACTGCATATGAGAATATAGTATCATATGTTTTATTAAAGAAATTAAAGAAGTATTCATCAGCTAAATTCTATTTCTTATTAGACGCATATGTTCCAGTAAACATATATGGTGATGTAGATGAATTCTTATTTAATCCATACATGTACTTACCAAAGATATCAGAAAAGTTTACTAGGACATTTATATTTCAATTAAGCAACCATACTTCTATACAGTTTAATTCTTTAACTGTAGGATTTCTTACGCCAAAAGAAATATGTCAAGGTTTTAGTTTAGACCGTTTTGTAGCTATAAATTTAAACTTCTATTTAAATTTACTTAACGGATGTTTTAACTCTGATTTCTTTAACCCTGACAATAAGGTATATGTTTATGTGGGTAATGCAGAAGAAGATGGTTTTGAACCTGTACTTTCAGAGCAAGCGTACAAAGATAATCTAAGTTGGACTGCAAGCAATTACGTAAAAATGTCAACGCTTGATAGATTATGTATAGCTTCTTGGAAAGCGTTAAAAGTACCTAAAGACCAAGTATCAGTTTTTAGGGATATTGTAAAGAGAAGAGCTTTAAAGTATGTATCGTAACATAAATTTGGTATTCACTTTATATTCAGTCCTAGTAATACCGACATTGTTAATGACAACTACTGAAAATGAAGTATTTAAGGGTGTACGTTTATTAATATTACTATGTTATTTACTTACTTTATGCTCTTATGTATTTTTAAGAAGGGAAAGGAAAGGACATTAAAAATGATATATGTAGAAGACATTAATTATAAAAATATACATGAGAATCAATATAAACAGCAAAGGTTACCTATATTACAGTCTGGCAACCTAGAATCATTAATGGCTATACTTCAGACAAAATATGATTCAATACAAATACTTGAGCTGAAGAATTTTGTAAATGACATAAGAAGTAAACATGTAATATCTGTGAATTGTAATCAATATGTATCAGAAGATTGTTCCGATATATTTGTTAAGTTCTATCAAAATACAGCAGAATTAGTAAAAATAAAACTAGTTAATATGATAAGACGTTACAAGAGTTTACCTAGTAATACTATATATAGTATAATAAAACATGATTATTTTATAAATAATTTATTTGATGAAAACGTAAAAGAAGATATTGTTAGAAGCATATCAAATTCAATAGGAAACATGGGTTCTTGTGATTGTGGTAATTTATTGGAAGCTTTAGATTGGATAGAATTAGATGACAATTTAAAAGAAGTATCACTTAGAATGATTGTGGAATTAAATAATATAAATGAGTATGCATTTGATATGATGTGTAATTTTGATGAATTGAAGGAATTCATTAAGCAATCTCCTTTATATTTTAGTTTCTTTATCAAGGAGATACAATTCCAATTACATACTACTGAACTTGATACTTGCGTTGGTGTTGCTGATGTGGAATATTCTGTATTACCTGTATTTGATATTGCAGGTGTTTGTGATAATATATTTAAAGCAAGCAAATATGTTTTAGTACCAGAATATAAAAGTATACTGACAGATATGTTGTCTTATAAGATAGAAAATGAAACAGATTTTAGAGGTGCTTTAAGTGCGTCTATAAGAATAAATTGTATAGATAAACACAACGAAGCATTTCCAGTTATTATGCACGAGTTAAGTTCAGTTTTATGTAATAGTAAAATAGCATTTAAGAATGACTTATATTCTATAGTCATAAGAAAAGCGATAGAGAATTAGTAGGAGGTAATAAAATGGTTTTAGAAAGATTAATAAGATGTTATTATGAGAAAAATGGAAGTTTTAAAGGTATAGAGAACACTTTCTTCTATGATAGAATCAAAGCTAAAGGATTAAATAATATAGGTAAGTTATATGAGGTTTTAGGATTTAAGCCTGTTGAAGGTTATACTTCTGTGGAAATATTTAGAATAAATAAAGCATATATTGCAAATGATAAAACAACTTTATCAAAGTATAATTTATCTGATTCAGACTTAGATAATTTAGGTATCTTAAAATTCACATTATCTGATGAAGTTAAGGTAGAACATGTTGGACTTGTAAAACTTTTATCAGCTTACTTTAGACATTCAAGAAATATTTTTGTTCCTGTAAGCACAGATGAAAGTGTACACTTCTCTGAAATATTAAATTCACTTTCAATGTTGACAAACGAATCAGAAATTCAAGGTATTTTAAAGCACCCTGCTATTCAACATTGCATTAAGAACTTTGTACCTAAATGGGTAAAAGAAGATGTTGAAAAACCTTATATAGCAAATGGTAAGTTATTCTACAATGAAGATTTAGCTACAAGTGTAAGGAATCAAATAGTAAAAGATGCTATACTTGATAGTATATTTAACATTTTAGTAGTTCCTATATCTGTAAGATTAAGAGTCATAAATCTTTTAACAACTAATCTTATAAATCTTGCTAGAATAAAACCTAGTTTTTACCAAACAATAATTTTAATAGCAGATAATTTGGGATTAACAGTAAAACAACTTTGTGAAGCATGTAATATATCTTGGATAGATACTATTGAACAAGTTGAAACAACAAACTGTTCTATTACTAGTTTCACAGATGATTCAGTAAAGATTTTTAGTATTGATTCTACATCAGAAGATTTTGTAGTTTTAAATAATGATGATTTTAAGTCATTGTATGAAAGAAATATTCTACCTACATTAGAGTTTGAAAATCAAACAGCTTATGTTACATTATCAAATAGAATAGCTTTATATGTTTTACTTGGAGTAGTCCCATCGAGAGATTTAAGGAGGTAGTATGGAGTATTTTATATTTGATACAGAAACTTCGGGTTTGCCAGACATGAAAAATAAACAAGCACATAACCCTTATGAAGTTATTCAGTTAGCAGGCTTTCGTATAGACGAGGATTTTAATGTATTACAGGTAGTTAATTTCTACTGTAATATATCACATCAAATAAGTGAAGGTGCTTATAATGTACATGGTATAGATAATAAGCAACTACTGAAATTATCTAAAGGAAAGACATTAGAAGATTATCTTTCAGAACCTGAGTTCTCTTGGTTAGTAAATCCAAAAGACATAGTTTTCTTAGCATATAATATAAATTTTGATAAGAAGATGGTGAATGATTCTCTGAAGAATAATGGTTATGCTCCTATAAATTTCGGTAGAGAAGTTAATATCGTACCTAAAAAGGGAAGCACGGGAGTTTATAATATGTGCTTATGTAAAGCAAGTAAAGTTGTTTTTAATTTCCCTAAATACAAGAAATTAACAGAAATTGTTGAGATAAAATTACCTTATAGTGAGGAGAGAATGACTAAGTATTTAGCAAGATTTTGTGAGTTGTATAAAGTTGAACACAGTAATTCTAAATTCCATGATGCTTTATATGACTCTCAAGCACTATTATTACTCTTTAATCACTATAAGAAGTTTTTCCGTAGATAATGGATTATAATACAATACACAATACAATACTTAGTAAGACTAGAGAAATCCACACTATGGAAAAGGAAATTTTAGCTCAACAACAAAGATTAAAAACAATAGAAGTTGAAATAAATTCCATAGACAAGAAACAAGCTAGTGAGATAGAAGCAAAACAACAAAGTGAATTAACGTTAAAACAAGATGAAGCAATCAAAGAACTTGAACAGTATATACTTGATGCTGATTCAGATTTGCTTACTGTACAAACTAGATATAATGAAGCTAAAAGTAAAATAAATAAAGAAGAAGTTTTAAAAGACTATGAAGAAGACTTACAAGTTATTGAAGAAGTAAAGGATTTAAGTTTAGAAGTAAAAGACACTTTAACTAAACTTTTAGGTGATAGATTAAATAGTAGCTTATTCAAAAATCTAGATGATTATAAGATAGATATAAACTCAGATGACTTGAAGGCTTATGCTTCTAAGAAGGACTCTACGCTAAAGGCATTAAGTAAATTAGGCAAAGCTAGGAATTATAATTTTTATACTAAAGTAGATGAACTTCTTAGTAAACTTAATCCTTGTAAAGATGATGAAGCTGAAGGTGAAGATAGTTTAAGTCAATCTTTATTATCTTATATAATATTATGTGGAAGTATAAGTTTCGCTGTAATGTATTTTGGTTCATCAGCTTTATTCACAGGTTGTTTAGGAATAGGTTATATGAATGTGAGAAGAGCAGGTAATATACGAAAATTATTGTTAGACAGCAAAGTATTACTCGACAATACTGATAGAATGTATTCTAAAATAATGCAAGATGTTGATGATGACATTAATGACAAATTGAATGCATTAGATGAAGAGTATCAGAATACAGTTTCAAGCATACAAGAAAGACGTTCTACTTGTGAACAAGAAATCCAAGAGATATTAGCAGATGTAAAAGCTAACTTTAAATTCGACCCTAAGAGAATTATAGAAAGTTATAAATTACAAAAAGCTTCTAAAGAAAGAGAATTGGCTTCTACAGAAGAAAGTATACTTCTAACAAGAAAGAAACAAAAAGGTTTAGAAGCTGACATAGAGAAGCTAAAAGAACAACTTAGAGCTTCTATGGAAGAAATAAAGAAAACTATATTTAGTTTTAAAGGTAATGATAAACTATTTAATCCTAAGTATATATTAGATTTTATAAACAATAAAGAAATCTCTTGGGAACATCCTAGAACATCTTCTTTATTTTTGTATAGTGGTTCAAGTAATGTAGTTAAAACTTTTATTAGACTTTTTACAGCACAGACATTATCTAAATTCATAGCAGGTTTTGCTGAAGTAGATATATGGGATACAGTATCATTGGGTGCTAGTTACAGAGTATTTGCAAAAGTACCAAAAAACCCAAAAGATACAGGTAGAGGACCTGTAGTTATTTGTAGAAATGAAGAAATGATAGCTGACTCATTATCAGAAAATGAATCTGAATTAGCTATAAGAATTGAAGCTATACTACAAGAAGCAGGTTCAATAGAGCAATATAATAAGCTAATGCTAGACCCAGAAATTAATGGTAACTGTAAACCTTACAAATTCCTATTAATTGAGAATTGTGACCCTAATGTTTTAGATGATAATAAGCTAATAAGGGTATTTACAGAAGGTCCTAGCATGGGTATTTATCCAAGTGTATTCATGGAAATTGAATCATTTAAGAAACTTGGAGAAAAAGCTGAAGTATTATTAAGAGATAACTTTGAAGTTTACACATTAGAGGAGAATGGACCTAAGAGAATAGCAAAATCTAAGGTAAGAGCTTATATTAAACAAAAAGATTCTTAATCTTTTTGGAGAATATAAAACAGCACTAAGAAATTACTCATTTGTATAGTAACTTGAAAATAAAAAAGTAGGGAAACACCCTATAAAAATTTGAAATTTATGGAGGATTATTATGGCAGGAATTAGTTTTAACACAGAAGCTAAAGATAGCTTAAAACGCGTTGGTGGTATAATTGAAGACGCAAAAACATCATTAAAGAAAGGTGTTACTAACTCAGTAGAGTTAGCTGAAACAACAGGTTCAGCAAAGTATATTGCATCTGCTCACAATATGGAAGAAAGTAGTAATGCATTACATGCAACTATGGATGAAGTAATTGACATATTTGGCAGATTAGTTAAATACTATGAAAATATTGAGTCAGCGTTAATGTAGAGTAAGGAGGATTTAGAGGTTATGGCACAATTATTAAAATTAGATAAAGGTGTATTTGATAGCTCTATAGGAGCTTTAAAATCTTCTACTAATGAAGCAGTTGTAGAAGAAATGACAAGAGTAGCAACTATATTAAAGAACACAGGGGATAACAACCCTTTAGTTGAACAAGCATTAGAAGCTTGTAAGAAGTTCCAAAGTCAATATAATGTTGCTTTAGCTGGAATTGATGGATTCATAAAAGAATCAAGAAATATGTATGATATAACTGAGTACTTAGAAAAGAGTGCAACTGTTGGGGAAGTGTCAAATAGAGAAACAGGTTTCACAAATAACACTATAGACCCAAATATGATTATTAGTTAGTATAATTTGATCGATTTGATTTACATGTGTAAATAGATAAGGGGCAGATGCATTATTATATGTTTATCTGCCCCTATTTTATTATAGGAGGTTTTACAAATGCTATTTTATACAGCACTAAATATAAAAGGTACATTGAAACCTTTTGTTGTTATGGGGAGAATTAATAATGATTCTCAAATAGTCCATATAACTTTTAAGAACATATTAATGGATAAGTCGGCATATAAGATGTTGAGATATGCAGGAGATATTGTACATTTCGATGGTGTAGAAGGTTATGAAAATCTAATACCTGTTTGTGCTACAAATACTCCTACTAATATAAACTTCACACAAGTATTTAATATCTTGTTAAAAGCTATGAATGCAGGGGTGTCAGAGAACCTATTTAAAAACTTAGTAACACAGTTAAATGCCAAAACGCAAAATAGATTTGGTTTTACTGTTAGAGATATTGAGTGCTTTTATAATGCTGTAGTTGAGTTAACTGCTTATCAAAGTGGAAAACTGTCAGTAAAATATGATATAGCACCAGACTCTTTGATAAATACTAAAGTTACTTTACCTATCCTAGAAAATTCTAAAGAAGAAGAATATGAATTAGATTTTGTAAGAGAAGGTAAGAATGTAGATAAGTTAATGGTAAACTCTGATGATGAAGTATTTATTAGATTAGACACTTATGAAGAAATTCTTGTTAACGATGGGGAAATAACTAATTTCTTAGGTAATGTAATTGTACCTTTTAAGAAGCCAGAGTTTTATACTCCTAATTATAGAAATGCTCTTACTCCTGACTTCAATATGAAATCGTTAATAGGTGATGCAGATAATAATGATTTAGATATTCAACCTAATGAATTAGAATTCTATAATGCTATGAAGGAATTAATAAATTACGGAATAAGACAAGAATATCCAGATAAGGATTTAGAAGAATGTATAAACAATCATATTTCTTCTGCTAGAGTTAAAAACTATCTAAAGAATTTAGCTGTAGCTATCGCAGGCGTTAACTGGGGATTTACAGGTTATTTCCCAATAAGTCAGTTAGCTAATTTTGATGTTAGTGATTTAGAAGATTTAGAAAATGATTCTGATGATAGAGATGTAGATGAAAACACAGGTGATACTGAATCTGCAGAAGGTAAGAAAACTTTCTTTGCTAAAGAGTTTACACCAGACGGTATGTTTGATGGTGAGTATATTATAACTGATGTTATAGATAAAGCATCTTGTTCAGATATATATGCTCCTGCTGAAGCTGTTATTAAATTATTAAGATGGGGAGATAGAAAACCTACTAGACTTAAGTTAAAGGCTTTATCAGAATACCTAGATTTAGCAAATTGTAGAATAGAAAAGACTTCGGGGTCATTTAAGAATTTAAAGGTTAAGAAAATAAATGGAGCAACTTATTCTCCTAGAGCAATAATTAAAGCACCAAATAAAATAAAGGATGTTAATTACGCTACAAGTATCGGAGGGACAAGCTCAACATTAGCAATACCTGTAGGTCTGTTATTAACAAAACAATATGAGGGTGGTATGGTACAAGAAGTTGCAGTATCTATACCTACATTAATTAAGCATTTAAAAGAATTCCCTTATGATGTTAGAGGTATTCAATATATAGATAATAAAATAGTTACTGCTTTAGATATAGGTGATGCCACATCAATTTCTTTAGATAGCTTAACTACACTTGTAAGAAATAGTAGAAGTGGTGAAAGAGTTTATTTAAACACAGAAGAGTTTATAGACTTCTATCTTAACTATGGACAATACTCAATGGACACTTCAGATTTAGTTATCCTTGATACTTTCCTTAATATGAAAGATATAGGTTCAGAGATTGCTCAAAAGAGTTTCTCTAGTCCTAGTGAATTATCAAGCAAGTATCTATCTGATAATGGTTTAGACCCTTCATCTGTAGAGCCTGATATGTTAAGAAGATTATTAAAAGATAATGCAGGTGTTAAGCCTTATTTAAATGCAACATTAGCAAAGCAACTTATAGAGTTAGTTGTAAATGTTTCTAATCAAAATATCAATTATAGAAGAGAAGGTAAAACAGCAAATTTACAAGATTATTTTGAAATGTATATGATAGCAATGTTAAAAGTTGGTATGTTATCATCAAGTGATGTTTTACGTGGAAGCGATAATTCAGAAGTTAGTAAATTATCAGTATTCGACTCTAGCAACGAGGTTGTCGAAAATAAAGAAGATGATATTGAAAGGAAAAGAAAAGAAATGCGTGAATTTTTAATAAGACCTATTCCTGAGAATAGTGAAGTTGTTATGTTAAAATCTAAACCTATGGAAGAAAAGCGTGACAAGCTAGGAAAAGTTATACAATCAGCAAAACCATCAACTGATTTAGGTTACTTATATTTAACAGTTATTGATGGTGTTAAGAGATATGTTATAACAGATAGTTTACCTAAAAATTGTACAGTAAAGAAGCAAAGAATCTTTGTTGACCAAATAGTAAGAGTATCTGTTAATGACACTTACAACCTACTTCATGGTAATACAAAATCTGTTAAAATATTTTACCACAGCGAAGAAGCTTGGAAGAATTTAGGTTCATTAATCGCAAATCATGTAGGTTAATTAATTATTTATGAGAGGTTAAATATGTTTACATTTAGTGATAATGAAATTAAAAATAGTGTAACATTATATAATGGGGATTTCTCAGATGGTACTGGGAATCTCCTTCTATTTTCTACTTTTATAAAACATGTACTTAAAATGGAACATGCAAGATTACTCAGTAATGGAACGTTAAAGTATCCAATTGAAATTAAAATACCTAAATCGACAGATGCATTATTAAGAGGTGATTTTGAACCTGCTAGAATTATAACAATAAAAGAACCTATAATGTTTGATGATGCTCCTATATGGTTTGCTTCTTCTAAAGATAGTGTATTTGCTAGATTTGGAAATATAAATGGTGATTCTAGAGAACCTTCAAAGTATTGTTTCTCGGAAAACTCAAAGCATGGTAGTCTTGGTGGTATAACAGGATTTGGTAAATCAGTTCTTATAAATGTTCTCATATTTGGTATGTGTTTTGAGTATGCACCTTGGGAAATAAATATTACTGTTTTGGATGCAAAAGCGGCAGACGGTAAGAGATTTGGTTTTACTGATATACCACATATTGGAATGGTTGGTGCAACATTTGATTCTGACTATATGCTATCAGTTTTAGAACAAAAAATAATAGATATGAGAACTAGATTAGCTATAATATCAAGAGCAGGTAGTGCGGCTAATATAATGGATTTTAGAGAAATAACAGGTTTATGTATGCCAAGAGAAATTGTTGTATTTGATGAATTACAAGCCGCTTTGGCAAATGCAGGTAAGAACCTTCCTAGATTTATTAAAGCAATAGACGAGTATGCTAGACTTGGGCGTGCCGCAGGGTATCATTTATTCATATCATCTCAAGGTGTAAGTAAGGAGTTATCTAAAGAATTACTAGACCAATTTGAAATAAGATGTTGTTTAGGTGCTTCTGCTGAAGTATCAGAGAAAATCTTAGGAAATGATGGTGCAAAGAATATTAAGAGGAAAGGGATTCTTTATGTTAATCTTGACCCTAGTGGAAAAAAGAGAGAAGACAATAAAGAAGTAAAAGTACCATTCCAACCATCTGCAGGAGCAGGGGATGAATTCACACCACAAGCCGCATTTTTAGCTGAATTAGGTAAAAGGTTTGATTTTAACAGACCAATGGATTTCTATGATGAAACAGATTTAATCTATGAATTTAAGCAAAAAGGTTCAGAACACAAATTATCATATGATGAATATTTAAATAGCTTTAAGAGAGATAGTAATAGAATTTGTTTGGGTGAACCTGCGATTGTTGTTACTACTACTGAAAAGGTTATAGATATTAAATTCACAGGAACAGATATAGAAAATTTAGCTGTAGTTAATAGTAGTTCTACAGAGTTAGTTAGATTTGCTAGAATGCTTAAACACAATATAGCAGGAACTAATTGTCTAAATATTGTTTATTCTGTTAATAGCGAATTAAGTAAAGCAATCGGGTTTAATAACTTCGCTAACCAAATATTTAATTTAGAATCTGTGGATGAAATACAATACAATGCTTTATTTAATTCTTTAAATACAAGGAAACTTATGTTAAGAGTTGATGAAAGAGAAGTTAGTGTTAATTGTCATTACTCTCAAGTATCTGCTGATTTTCTAAAGACATTCTTTAAGAACAGACCAGATATTTATAATAGTAAAATAATGTGTGCTAGAGTATTTTATTTAAGAACATTATTAGAAGGAGAGAATAAAGATTATTTTGTATTTCCAGACGGTATTAACTTTACTCAAACAGAATTAAAAGAGATTGAAGCTTTAGGGTATGAACCACCTTCTAGACGTAGTTTTGCATTAGACAAACAAATCGCACAAATAATAAATATATACGCCAATATGGGTGCTGTAGATAAATTAATATGTGCAAATGATTTTACAACAATCTATTACTGGATAGTTGGATTAGACAGACTTAGAGGTATAGGTAGAGACCCTAAGACTAAAGCTATAGACAATCTAAAGAATGCTTTATATGATTTGTATAAAGTAAATATCAGATGTATAATAATAACAGCAGATTTTGAATCTGATGTAAAAGCAGTATTTCGTGCAGTTAGGTATATAATAACATCTAATTCAGATGCAAAACAACAAGCGTTATTAGACTTATCTGACCATTACCCAAGTTCTGTTTTAAAGCAACTTGGTGTTTTAAGTGATAAAGTAAATAAGACATCTATTAAATTTAAAAAGATGTTTTTAGATGGAGAAATATTAGGAAGTTAAATAAGAAAAATAAGAAAATGATTAGTAGGAGGTTCTATGGATATTTCAGATAAAATCAAAGCAAAAGTTAGTGATAAGTATCACGATAAGATAGATGATTTTTGCAGTATTTTAGATAAAAGCAAAGATTATAAAGTTATAAGTACAAAAAATAAAGTTCGTATGGAACTGTTATTAAAAGAGTACAACTCAAATCCTAACAACACTTATATAACATTAATAACACTATGTGGTAGTATTATAACATCAAAAATTAGAGTTTCAGGTGATTTTGTAGCCGCACTTCTTAGAATAGATAAGCAGTTGGTCGACGGCAGTTTCACAGAAGAATTTGTTATAATAACGTATGAAGTAGATGACGGATTATATTAGTGGGAGGTGTTATATATGTTAGCGTATACGTTAAAAAACTTTCTTAAGAACCTAACAAGGTTTGCAGGAAATAATAAATACATTTTAGAAATGTTAGGTGAACAAACAGGTTATCATTACAAATTTACTATTCATAAAGAGTTGAATGTGTTGATAACTATTGATGACAAAACTCCAGAGATTTTAACAACTGTTGGAGATATTGATTTTCTTCATTTTAAAGATACTAATTTTAAAGCTATTAAATTAGAGGAAACTATCCATAGAGGTTCTGCTGAAATGTATGAACACAATGTTGTCAATATTTATTATGAAGCTCAATTATATATTAAGTTATTCAGACTGATGAAGGAACGAGTGAGTTTTATGTTTAAGTATGACAATAAATATTATTATTGTTATTACATTGATGGTAAAGCTTTATATATCGAAGAAACAGATACACAGTATGTAATACGAGGAACAAGTTTATTTCACTTAAATAAGAGTTTTCCTGGTTATCAAATACTTAGTGTGTCTGAACCACTAAATCGTTTTAGTTATGGAAAGTTCTTAGATGTTCATGACGAGATAGCTAAAAAGAAAAAGAAAGAATTAATCAAATATAAATTTGAATCTAAAATTGATTAAGTGGAGGAAATGTAATGTTAAAGTTTTATAGAGATTCTGTACCCGATGCAGAATTATATGAAGAACGTTTAAATGAAGTTGGATACATCTACATTAATGTTGATAAGATGTATTCTATACTGAAATATGATGAAGCCGCTAGAGCTACTTGTAGATTCCTAGCTGAAACACTAATAAAAGTAAATAGTAGTGGTAAATATATAGATATAGATGATGAATCAACTTATAACTATTTACTAGATGTAGAATATTGTCCAGAGTATAGACTAGCTTCTAAGAAAACTAAGAAGGGTTATTCACTAGATAAGAAGAAAGTATTACTTCCTTTATATGAGGATGGTTATGCAACTGAATTTCTAGAACCTTTTCTAAAGTTCAAATCTTTAGTTAATCGATGCTCTAAGATTGCTAAGATTTTAAAATATAGTCGTAGTGATGATGATTTGAAGAATATTTATGGCGATAGTATAGGTAAATTAGGTTTTTCTGCTGAAAAGCAAACAAACTTGAGATTTAATTATAATAACTCAGATATTATAACTATTCCAAAAACCTATAACTCATGTATCACAGTACCTAAAGGTTACGTTTTAGCATGGGGAGATTTTGCACAATCTGACTTACGTATCGCTTATAATCTATTTATCAGAGATGCGGAAAATGCTAAAATCATGGATGCTTGTTCTGATAAATATGAAGGTATGGCTCGTATAGTTGCTAAGTTTGAAGGTAAAGAATTTAATTTAGAAAAATTTAAGCGTGAGAGAGATTTGTATAAAGTTCACGTTCTTCAAACAATTTATGGTGGTCAACCTAAAGGTTCTGCTGAAGATAGAGCATTCATTTCTATGTTACAGAGATTCTTAAATCAGTGTCCTAGATATGCCGAGTATATAAATAGATTGAATACTAAGTGTTTACTAGGATTACCATTACAATTAGAAAGTTATTTCGGTCATACTGAAATATTTAATATTGGGTATAATAAAAGTGAAGCAATAAACTTTGGATTAAACTCACCTAACCAAACTGGTACATCAGAAATTATGATATTAACCGTAAATCAGATACTTGATTTATTTTACTCTAATGGTTATACTTCAGAAGATATAAGAGTTTATTATTGTAGACATGATGAACCTATATTTATTATGAAGGAGCATGTATTAAAGGATGCTTGGATATTTAAGGAATGTTCAGAAATCTTAGTTGATAACTGGACTCCATTAGAGATGGATTTCCACTTTGGTTATGTTTATAAAGAACCTGTGGAGCAGTTAGAATTAAGAGCAGAAAATTCATATAAGATTAATAAAGACAAGATAACTCAAATACCATTAGATACTTCAACAGAGTACAATTATTATCCTGTAACAGAAACCTTAATGTTAGAGATGGGTTATTCTGTAGTAGATGATGATAAGTCAGTTATCTGTTTATATAATAAGATAAAGAACAGTTGTAAGTATTTCGAATTAGGTTCTTCAAATGCTTCTGTTATTATGACAGCTATTAGAAACCTTTTAGAAAAAGATGCAAGTAATTTATTAGAAACTTATGGTGGATGTATAGTTTACAATCCTGTTACTGATGGTGAAGATTATCTTGATGGTCTTTATATTAAATATTTAAGACTTTCAAATCACTCTAGTAAAGCAAGTGTATTAGCTGAACTTTTTGCTTCAAAGAAATATCCCGATAAATATTCTATGGATACTGTAGTTCATCTATATGAAATAAATAAAGGTTGGATACCTTTAATAGAAAATAATAGCATTATGGAGTAATTTATGAATGGTAAAAAGGACTATAAAAATAAGACCAATAAATTTATATTAGAATATTATGAAAAGAATGGTTTTGATAGAACCGTAAGACTTGCTTATGAAATGCTAAAAGCTAGTACACACAAAAATGATAAGACATTTAGGTCACATGTTCATGGTGAATTAGCCGAAAGTATTTTAGAAATAGGCATACTTGATTTTATGAGTAGATATCCTGAACAAACAAAGGATTGGATAGTAGAAAAAGGTATGATATTAAGAGACCCCGAATCTAACAGTAAGAGATTTTTAACAGAGTTAGATATGACTATATTTACACCTTACAAAATAGTAGCTTTTGAATGTAAATCTTATCAAGGAGATAAAACATTTACTGATAAGTGTACAGTTAGAAGACCGGGTATTAAATATAAAGATGTTTATAGTCAGCATGAAAAACACTATAGAACACTTATGCACAATTTTCAAACATTCAGAATAATAGATGAAAATAGTGTAAGAGTATCTCCATTACAGATAGCATACTATGATTTTTCTGTAGGTACTGTAAAGGATGATAGAGAACTTAAGTGGAGAAGAATGATGCCTATAATAAATCCTTATAATCTAGATAAGTTCTTAGAAGTATTATTAGATAAACCTACTTACTGGAAGATGAATTATGTTAGAAGAGCAGTAGATATAATTGGCAAAAATAAAGCATCTAATACTAAGAGCCACCTTAATTACGTTACTTCTTTGCACAACAATTAGTGTGGTTTCTCCAAAAGTAGGTTTTAAACTTAGTACTACTTCAATACAGAAATATTATGGTAGTAATATTGCATATGTTTTAGGTTCAGATATCTATTCATTTTTAGGTGTAGATTTTATTATAACAGATAGTTATAACCCAAACAAATCAGACCTAAAGACTATACAAAAAGGAAAGTCACAAGCAAACACTTTAGATAATATCTTAGAAGCTATTGGTCAAGTAAATTATAATGAGAATCAAAATAACCCAGATAAAATAGAGGAATATGGTGGTAACTGCCAAGCGTACACATTATTTTTAGACGCTTATTGTAAAGATAATAATATAGAAAGTAAAATTTTCTATAGCACAAATCACATGTATAATAGAGTAAAGATTGATAATGTATGGTATAAACTAGACCTTACAAAAGGTATCATGGAAATACTCTAAATTAGTAGGAGGATAATAAAATGAATAATTTAATAAAGGTTTATAATATTTGGAGTAAATTAGAATCAAGTTATGAAAATTTAAGAACTGAGCTAAATGTTACTTCTAAATCAGAATTTGTTAAGAAACTTATTGGGTATTCAGAGAAAGATAATACAACTCAAGTTGAGTACATTAAGGGTAAAGTAAATGAAGATTTAGGTAAGTATACTCCATCAGAGTTAAAAGCTTACACTGTACTTAACAACATACTTACTGGAATAGATTATTTATGTAAGTTAGGTAAATTAGATAATATAACAGAAGATACTGACTTAAATTCTTTAGTAGATGCTAGTATAGTAGAAACTAATACTATAAAAGAAACATCACGTAAACTTCCTAATGACTTCTTTGAAAATTTAAGTCCTATTACAAATAGTAGATTTAAATCTGAAAGTCTTATGACATTAGATGAAGTTTACAATTTAACAGGTAACATTGGTGAAACATTTATATTATCTGATAATGACGAGGTAAAAGAATATTTAATTACTGACAGTAAGAAAGAATATTTTGTATTCAATGACGCAGGTAATATTCTTGATATCTTTGCTTCTTTAGAAGATGAAACTACAAGGGATTTTGCGTTATACTGTGTTAATGCCTATAGAGTTTTAAAGGAGACAAATAAAATAAAACCTTCAACTATCTTCCTTTCAAAGAAATACTATACACAAGAAGGAAAAGACATTAATCTTAAATTAGGTGAGGAATCTTTTAAATTAAAAATAACACCTACAAAAGTTTTAAGTGATGCAAAATTAATCGGATACTATTTTAAAATAAAATCAAAAGGACATAATATTGACATTGTTTTATTAGATGTGTAGATTATACATACACACCTAGTAACATTAATAACACCTAGGAGGTCTTAAATGCATGTGGCTAAAATGTACATTGAACAACTTTTAGAATGTGAGTCTGACCCAGTTAATATATTAGCGTTCATTAATAGACTATATGATTTATACGTTATTATAAATGGCAGTAAAAATGATATACCTGAGAGTTTAGAAAACCTAGACCCTGTAGATTTCTGTGACATTAATGTCGAAGAAATAATGAACTTATTTGATATAAAGTAGTTCTAACCTTTAACTGCTAGGTGTGTATCTTTAGCTATGCAACAGTGTAATAGAACTGTATCGTATTATATTGACATAATAGTTATGCTTAGGAGGTTATTATGAATATAGATTATAATAAAAGATATACGGATAAACAACTAGAACGAATGCCTATATTAGTCGCTTATGATTTAATTTGTAGAGGAAAATATTATTGTAGATTTCATAATGCATTTTGGAGAAATAGACGTAAAGCAAAAGAAGATGCGAAGATATTAGTAAAACATATTATCGTAAATGTATTGAAATGTGATTTAGATAAAGTGCCAACATTAATAACTAAAGAACATTTTATAAAATTAAGATTAGGTAGTATGATAGATTTTGTATTTAATGGAAGTGTGAGGGACGCAATTTTAGAAACATTTCCTAATGAATATAATAAGTTTCAATTCAGAGAAACATTTGATTCTGATTTTTCAATTAAAGAATGTAATGAGTGTGTGAGATGGTTAATAAAAGATAAATTAAAATATAATCTTGAAGAATGTATTCAAAACCTTACAGCAGAAGATTTTGTTAATTATAACTTAACTTATATGTTTGTGAGAGTTTACAAAGCAAATGTTTCAAGAGCATTATTAGGGGCATACAGCCCAGAATTTAGTAAAAACAAAGGTTCTCTAAAAGAACTGATGAATAAATGTACAAAAGGAGTATAATTATATGAGTATAAAACAATATCTTAATACCTTAGATAATAATACATTATTTAATTTATATTTTCATCATACTTATGAGAAACCAAATGATGATTTATGGTCAAAAACAATTAGAACAGTTAATGCTAAAATTAAAACTGGTGAAATAGAGAAACCTGTACAAAACATAGTTACTTCTTTTACATCAGCTTTAGTAGATGTATTAATTTGTAGATACTATGTTAGTACAACACAAGAAACTAATGCTATGGATTTATTTTAGTTTAATATAAAAAGAAAATGGTATACTTAGGGGGGATTAGAAAATGAGAAAAAGAGAGTCAGTTATAATTAAGAAAAACTATGATGGGTGTAATATACCAGTTGGTGTATTTGAGAAATACTGGGGTAAAACAGATTATCAAGATATACGTGATGAATTTTTACTTTCAGATTTAGATTTACATTGCAGAGCATTTTCGGACAAATATTTAAAACATATTGACACAGAATTAGGTGAAATTCTTTTAAGATGTTTTACTTATGCTTCAATAGTTTTTGATGGATTAGATAGATGTTATCTTAGAACTGTAGGATTTGATTTTACAGAAGGAGTTGGATGCTTCTTTGCTCAATCAGATGATAGTTTTTTAGAAACAGTTTTGCAAAATGAAATGAAAGTATCAATTTCAAATAATGCTGTATTATTCAATGAAGAAGAATATGATATGTCAGAGATACTAACAGAGTTTGAATTTAACGGTTCAGTTCTAAAGTTAGAGAATGAAGTAGCTATATTATATTTTGACGATATGGAATATACTTACCCAAAAGAAATTATATACTTTTTAAATGATATAGATGAAACAGAAAGAAATGATTTTATAACTTTACTTACTGGAAACTTACTATTCGAGAAATATGGTTTAGCCACACCTTCAGATTTAAAAATAGGATTCGATATAGCATTTTAGTGAAATTGTAGGAGGTATAAAATGGAACTAAAATCTTTGAATTTAAAAACTATATTTTTGTCAGTACTAGAGATATTATATCTAGCAATAGGAATGTATTTAATTATACCTTACAATGAAAAAGTGAATAGTGAAACAGATTTAAGTCTTTTAACAACCACAAATATTACAGGAAAATCAGTGATATTTATGGCTATATGTTGTACAATTATGGTAATATTAATATTCCTTGCAAGAATAAAAATAAAACATTTTAAAATGTTTATATCTTTAAACATAAATATATTAGGATTAACTTGTTTAGCACTTAACAATTCTGTAGTTAATAAAAATATAACAATTATTGTAATAGTGCTATCTATTATTATAGCAATAATTGCTAGTATCAGTGCTGGTGGTAAATATAAAAAGTCTGGTATTATTAGTATGATTTTACTAGTAGCAACACTGTTAGTATTATTTATAAAACTTCAATATTACAGTAAATTATTTTTATTAATATATTTATATCTAGTAATAGCCGGTATTATAATGACATTTATGTATGTAAATTTTAATAGCAAATCAGAAAATTAATTAAGGAGAGTATTTATGATTACAGATAATATAATTCCTGAGGAGAATTTGGTTAATAACACAGAAGTGATATTTAATAAAGCAAATGAGATTTTTAATTCGTCAAAAGCAAAGAAAGCTGTAATGGTTAGATTATATGAGAGTCATCCTGAACTACCTTCTGCTTCAGAAAACTATTTAAGAAAGAAGGGCTTTGGAAAGGATATTACTTTTCTTGGCACAAAGAAATTTGGCGATATTTACAAATCTTATTTCCTATGCTTAAATGTAAAACCAAGGAAAGTTGTTTACTCTGATATAGAGTTAATAAACTATTTAGATAAAAATCGTCAAGATGTACAAACAGTTTATATGCAAAAGAGTTTAACATCCACTTTAGAAAGATACTACGGTAAAGACTGTCATCCTTTATTTTTAGGTTCTTACAGTAATACAGTATCTGTAGTTGTAAATGATGAAAATATATTTAATTTAAACAGAATAAATGATTTAGCTTTTATTGTAAGACCATTTGTAGAGTTGTCTGATAATCTTCTTACAAGTTTATTAAACACAAGTGGTATAGTTGGATTGTGTACTTTATAATTGTTTTTAAAGGTAGTTGATTAGCTACCTTAATAAAGCAATTACAAGGAGAAGAGTTTTATTGCTTAATTGTACTATTATTCTATACAATAAATATTTAGGTGCAATTATAAGAACGAGAGAAACTAAAGGTAAATTAAAATTTTACACTTCTATAAAATTAGATAAATTATTGTACAGTTATGCTAGACATAGTAGTTATATAAAAATAACTAAAACAGGTTTAGTCTTAAATGAACCAGATTTATTATGGATTTGTAGATTTGATTTTATTAATTTTTGCGAAGATTTGGATATTGATACAGAGTTGTTATTACGACATTTTGACTCTAATGTATTTGTACATTATGGTTCAGTTAAGGAATATATAAAATGTATTTTAAAAGAAATTATTAGTAAGGGTGATTAGTATGACTAGTACAGAGATTATTGTTGATTGTGTTACAGGTAGAAAAGTAATATGTAATTGTATGGTTAATGAAAAACCAAACCCATATTTTATTGAAACTTTTCTTATGGAGTTAGAAGAATATTTTGATAAAGTAAACTACAATGTACCTAATTATAGAATTTAATTATTTATAAGAGTAATCTAAAAGGTTACTCTCATTAAGTAATTAAAAGGAGGTATTAATAGAGTATAGAGATGTTTAGTAAATTAATATACGAAGGAATAGAAAAGATATACAATACAGACCTTAATTCTCAGAAAGTATATATTGATAATATTTGTGATTTAGTAAGACATATGAAATCTGATATCATTTATGAATTAAAAGGATTCTTTGTACCTAATGATGATTACATGAAAATTATGATGGGTAGAGAGATAGCTTTAGTTGGATATGATTGCTATGATTCTTACGGTAACTGTAAATGGAATAATTATTTAGTATTTCCTATTTACAATATCTCAGGTGAGATTGTTGGATTAACAGGTTTTAACCCTATTAACAAATTGAAGCAACAAGAGTCTGAAGAATTTTGGAATTTAGAAGTTTATAAGAAATCAAGTAAAGTATTATTTGATGCAGGTAATTATATATTTTCAAAAAGAGATATATTTAGTGAAGCTAGGGAGAAAGGTTATATTATTCTTACCGATGGTAACTTTGATACTATTTCTGCTTTACAAGAAGGATTAGTTGCTGGAGCCTTACTAGGTTCTTACTTCAGTGAAGTTATTATTGCTATCCTTAAATTTATAGATATTGTCTATTTATCAGTTGATAACGATGAAGCAGGTTTAAATTTACTACGTCAATTAAGACGTTATTTGCCTAACGTGAGGGCTATAAGACAAAATAAATTCAAAGACTTAGATGATTTATTAAAAAGTCCTTATAAAGAAGATTTCCTTGAAGCACTGGATAAAAATCGTAAATCAAAATACAATATTGATTTGATATTTAGATAGGAGGAAAAATGGAACTATTTAATCAATTAGTAAATGACTATAAAATAGATAGAGTACCAACAGATATATTAACAAAGATTGCTTTTATATCTGCATTTATTTTAGACATATTCATATCTATAAAAACAATGTTAGGGACAGGTACAACCCTTAGTAAAGCCTTAACTGTAGTGGGTGTTACAGCAGTGTTTTTATTAGGTTATAAGTTCATTGTATATTTCATAGTATACCTATTAGGAGTACCTTTAACATTAATATCTAAAGTTTTAAAGGTAGACACAAAAAGTAGAAGATTTCTAACATATGCTTGTGAGCGTTTAGATTTCCTTTACTATGATGAAAAGATAATAGGTAGAAAATATTACTATGAAACACTAGACATAATAAGAGATTTAGAGTGTGCAGAGTAGGTGTGTTTTCACATCTACTCTTTATATAATTATTGAAGTTTACTAACAGTATCTGAGTATATTGTTAAGATATATAAACTTGATTAATACAATGGATAGATAACTGTCCAAATTTTAAAACATAATATTTGCCAAATAGTAGGAGGTAGTAAAATGAGTAATGTACAAGAACTTTTAAGTTCATTTGCTTCAGGAGAATTAAGCGGGGTATCTGCTTTAAAACTAAGAGATGAAAATATTCAAAAGAAGAAAGGTAGTAAGAAATTTGCTACATTAAAAAGAGAACCTAAAAAGAAATCTAAACTTCTTATAATAACAGAGTTAGCAATTCCTTTCAACCCATTTACAGGAGTTGAAGATGAAACTTATAATAGAGATTCAAAATTTAGACCAACACAAAGTGAAACAACTATTACACTTTTAGTTAAGAGAATAGCTCATGAGAATGAGGAAGTTAAGAAAATTTATATGGATAGAGCTGGAGTTGAGAAATGGGATACTTCAGAATTAGAAAAGATTACAGAAGTTGACAAGCAAGTTGTAGCTAGATATAGAGTTCCTAGAAAATTTACTTTACCAGTTTGTAGAGTTAATATTCCTAGTTTTACAGGAAATGCTTATGGTAAAGAGTACTTAATGAAAGTGGAAAGAGATGAATTAACAGATGAAATTATCGGTGAAATTCCATTACCACTTCAAGTTAATAAATTAATGAATGATATGAAGTACGAAGAAATAGCTGAATTAGAAGAGCAAATAGCTAACAAAGAAATAGTTTTAAATGATAAGGATAAGGAAAGCAAGATAAAGACTATTAGAGATAAAGTAATAGTTTCAGGCGATTATCCTTTAAACTATGTATTAGCTATTGAAATTCCATTAGATACAAAATATAAATATAAAGAAGATACATTTATTTCAGAAGCTACAAAGGAGAACTTCATGAGTAAAGTTGTTCTTGTTAAGTGTACTGCTGAAATAGAATTTGCTTTAGACAAGTATATTAATGGTGAGTATGAAGCACTAGATTTATACACAGATTTCTGGGAATATGATATGAGTTGTTCTGATGATCAAGATAAGAAGGATTTAGGTAGAAATACTAGATATGAAAAAGCAATGGTTACATTAAAAGACCATGCAAGTTTTAATACATTTAATAAAGCATATATAGAATTTATGGATGAAACTAAGGACTTAGAAAAGACTTTCATGAACTCTGTGTTTGTTTCTAAGTTTAACCAATCAATGGAAAATACTTTCCTAGATGCTGTTAAATCTGTAATAGATATTGATAGTAAATATTTAACATCAAAGGTTATTTCAGCAAATAGTAATATTATCTCTATGGTATTTGGTGAAGAAGGTGACGATAAGTTAGCAGAAGCTTCAATCGGTATGATAGCTGAAGGAAAACTTGATGAAAAAGAATCAAGAAAAGCAGGTAAGGAAATAGACCTTATGAATGTTATCGGTGATGTTGACAACGAAGAAGAAGATTTAGAAGATATGACAATAGAGTAGACTCTTTGGGTGGACATTTTATGTCTACCCTTTTTCTTTATGGTATGTTAGAGAGGTGCTTTTAACTATGGTATATAAAATAGAAGGTAATATGGTAAATCCCTTAATAAAGGAAATGAGATATAGCATAAAAGAGTTTTTAAGAAATAAAGAAAAACTTCTATCTGACGATTGTATAAATTTACTTCGTAAAAGTTATTATGAGTACTTAAATACTATCTATATTGACAACTTAAAGTTTAGATCTATTAAGATGTTATATTACGCTTCTGTAAAGTTATACAGAGATGCATTGTATAAGAAATTAACAATAGAAAGAAGGCTTTTAACAGATAGAGAAAATATTATACTCGACCGTACTATAAACACAGAACTTTTCTCAGTTGTTGAAGAAGCATTGCTGAAAGATTGCAATCGTTTATGATTAGTTGTAGGAAATTCTAAGGGTGTATATTAATGCACCCATTTTATTTTATGATGTTAGATGTCATATATAAAACAGTCGTAAAGATAGTACTATCGGTATAGTAACTTGAAGTATTGAAAGACTGTTATTAGTAGGAGGAAAAATAGTGACAAAACTGATGGCAATTAAATTAAAGGATTTTCAATCATGGGCTAATGGCACTATTGAGTTTGCACCTGGTTTAAATGTTATTTGTGGTGAAAATAATCACGGTAAAAGTGCTATATTCAATGCTCTTATGATAACTTGTAATCCTGACAAATTTAGTTCTTCGGAACGTCAAGACTTTATTAGACATACTAAAAAGTATGCAGAAATCAGTTACATCTTTGAAGGTTATCAAGCAGGTGTTGTAAGGTTACTATCTAACAGAATTATTTATATGTTCTCAGAAGATTTTAGAAATAAACCTTATAAGCAATCAGAAGGAAAACCTCCAAAAGAATTATTGGAATTATTAGAAGTATATGTGGAACCTACGACAGGTTTCTTATTAAACATAATAGATTCAGATAGACAACTATTATTAGTTAATAGTGATGAAAAAGCTGATAGTCAGTTAATAACTTCACTAATTCAAAGTCAAGATTTAGCTAGACTAATTAGAGTTTTTGAATCAAAGATACCTGACCTTGAATCATATAATGCTAGTGTACTTGCATCACAGTATAGAACAGAAGCTAAACTAGCAAAGTTAGAGTATACTGATATAAACAATCTTGAAAGTAGTATAGAACAAGCTGAATTACTTTTAAGTGTATTTCCTAATTTAATCAGAATATATGATTATATAAAAGATATAGAGTTTATAGCAGAAGATTTTAATTATCTTAACGACATACTTGATATGATAGCATTAATAGAAGAAATAGAATCTACAGGGTTATTATCTATAAATATAAATGATGATGATTTTGATGTTAATGCTTTAGATATTTGTAATTTAGGATTAATGTTGGAAAGTACAGGTTTATTAAATATTGATGATACTATTAGTAATGATATGAGTGTGGAGCAGAAAATATTAGATACAACCAGTTTATTGGCTGACGTATATAATCGTATAAGTAATGTTGAAAGTTTAATAAAGGGTAATATAGAACTATCTTCTAATATAATAAATCCTTTAGAGAAGATTACTAATGATTTAGAACCATTATTAATGCTAAATGATATTATATTAGAAATAGACAACATAGTACAAATTCAAACTAGTACTCATAATAAAGTGACAGAGCTAGAAGAAATAATAAAGAGATTAGTCAATGAGAATGAAGTGTTAAATTGTCCTATCTATAGTAATATAGTATTTAAAGACAATGCTTGTATTCCCGTTATAAAATAATTGAGAGGTGTATATAAATGAATATGAAACTAGCAAGACAACAAATGGATGCGTTTATGCAAAATCTAAGTAAATTTGATGAACATAGTGTAGTTATTAATATATCAAACTTAGTTCCTATAAGATATAAGTTAGAAGCAATATGTTCTGACTCTTCAACTGATAGTGGTTGTGCTAAAATTTTAATTGGATGTTTTACAGGTGAAGCAGATTTAAAGAGTTTAATTAGAAGAGCAGTTACTACTGTAGAAAACTTAATAGCGTTAAGAATTATGAATTCAGAATTAGGTTACACAGTTAATTTTAAGGTGCCAGAGAATGATAACAATGTGATAAGTAAAGTTAGTTCAAATCTGTTTGAGAAACTATTAAGTTATGAAGATAAAGTAAGCAAGTTATTAGATGCTGAATTAGTCAAGACAGAGTCTATAGTTGATTTTCTTAATAAAGCTGTTAATAAAAACTTAATGTATGTTACAAGTGATTTACAATTAGTTTCTATAAACAAAGAAACTTTAAATTATAAGGACGATAAGATTTTAATAAAAGACAATTTAGTATTTGATTTAAATACACCAAATATGGTGAAGAAAGCAGAGTACTTCTTTAGTACAAGTGAAGATAAATATTATTATATAACAAATAGGTCTTTTATAGATAATGAAAATTATTTTAAAGCAATGAGATAATTGAATATTAATTGAGGTCATTTAAAATAAGTGACCTTTATTTAGTATTTAATAATTAGTAGGAGGTTATGTATGAGTAAAACGGTTTATTTAGTAATAACAGATTTACATATAAGTTATAAAAATAAAGATAATAGATATAACTATCTTCAAGAAGTAGAATATTGTGTAAATAAGATAATAAGAACAGCTAAGCAATATACTGATAAAGGTTGTACTGTAAAGCTTGTGTTTCTTGGAGATATAGTTGATGATTCATATAAAGATATGGTTAGAGCTATATGGTTAAATAATATATTTGTATTCTTAAGAAAGAAGTATGAAATATATGTAACCTTAGGAAATCATGAATTTTCATTCTATAAAGATAATCCATTTTGGAGTTTATTATGTGAGATAAAATCCGAAAAGATTAAGAGTGTAATAACTCATACATGGCAACCTACAGGTTTATTTCAGTTAGTCGAAGTAGTTGATACTATAGAAGATGGTAATGTGGTTTTAAACTTTAATCATTACCCAACTAGAAATAATATACCTAAACCAAATAAAATTAATATAGGATTCTTTCATAAAGACTATGCACCTAAAGCAGTAGTTGATGATATGAAGATGAACTTTAAATTAGATGTATGGGATGGTCACATTCATAACTTTGAAAATACAACATTATTAGATGGTTATGATTATGCTTTCTTTGGACATTTGCATAAAGTTTATGGTACATGGACATTTGTAAATGATAAGACTAATTTTAAAACTGTATTATATTATTTAGCTAGTTTAGGTAGACCTAATCATACAGAAGTTCAAGATAATTTTCTAGAACGTAACATACCAGCTATTGTAATTGAAGATGGTAAGTTTTCGCATATTGAAGATAATAAGTTTAATTTAATTGACAGAAGAAATGCTGTCAAAGAAGATGTAGTAAAGAACCAACAAGAGATTTATCAAGCTAAAAAAGAATCTAAAGCAATGGTAGACTATAAGCCTTTATCAGATAATCCGATAACTAATATACAAGGTGTATTAGCAGGTAATCCAGCATTACTTGCGAGATTTAATAGTTATCTAGAAAATGATACAATTGTATATGAACATCAGTTACGAAAAAGAGTTTCGGATTTAACAAGTAGATTATAGTATTAGTAGGAGGATATAATAATGAATGATTTTAAAAAACAAGATGTGGAGATAGGGAAAGATATAGACTTAAGGAAAGTCAGAGATACAATAGTTGCCAAGAGAGCATTATATGAAGAAAATAGTAGAAAATTAGATGAAGCTGTTAACAAGTTAAAACCTGTACTAGATGGTATTTCAGATGAAACAAAACAGATGTTATCAGCAAGAGGTTTAAACATAGATTTTATAACTAATGTAGATTATGAAAGATTAAAGAATGATAGAGAGTACTTAACAAAATATAAACTAGAGCTTACTAGAGTAATAAACTTAATGAAACAAAAGTTAGGTGAATTATTATGATTAGATTCTCTATTAGTATAACTGAAATAGAAAAAGTAAAAACTTTCCTAGCAAATAGTGATTTAAGTTATATCACTATTCTAGCTAGTGGAGAGACTGTATATTTTATGACTAATACAAAAGAATTATATATGCATTATTCATTTAGAGTTTTATCAAGACATAATTTAGATACAGCAGTGTTATTTAGATTAGATAGAAAAACATTATCATCTATGATACTACCAAGTATTTTAGAGTTTAATGTAGATGATACTAAAGTAGTCTTACGTTTCATTAAAGAAGGTGGTAAGCTTTTATATTCTTACGAAACTATAAGACAGGTAGATGTATTAGGTTCTTACTTAGAAAGATTAGATTTATTAGAAGAAGTAGAAAATTACTCTAAGATAGATTTAACGGCTATAAATAGAATTACTAGATTTGGAAAGTCTTTAGGAAAAGATATTTCATGTAGTAAGAATGTTGCTAGTATTAAGATGGCAGGTGGTTTCATATTTAGTAATATAAAAAGTGAACCTTTTGTTTGCTCTGCTAAGATGTTAAGTTTATTAGTAAACTACACTTTAACAGTCTATAATGTACAGAACTATTTAATACATAAAAGTTCTGATATTGTAATAATGGTTACAAAACACAGACAAGCTTTCACTCCCGAAATAGAATTTCTAAAAGAGCAGAAAACTTTATTTAGAGTGGATTTTGAAATGAAAGATGCTGTAGACCTTTGCAGAAGATTACGTCTACAAGAGTGTAAGTTTACATTAGATGTTGAAGATAAAACTGTTTTAATTGAGCATGAACATTCTACATTTAAAAGTACATTAAATGTTTTAGAAATTAAATCAAGAAAAGAGAAACAATCTAAAGAGTCTGTGGAGATAGATTTACAAAATATAGATTTAGACCTAGACTCTGATATGGATAACTTTAGTGTTGATATTGATTCATTGTCTGATGTAAATAAGTTAGGTATTCCTAAAATAACTATACCTTCAGATTTACTTAACAGAGTAGTGGTGCCTATGGGTAAGAATACAATATCAATGTTAATTAAAGCAAATTTTATAATAATAAAAATAAAATACGTTTACATTGTATTTGGAAGAAGGGACGATTAAAGTTGGAGAAGTTGGATGTGAATCAGTTATACGGTATGTATAATGATTTTTCTAATAGATTGTTCTATAAGAAATCGCAATTGATGGAAGCCAAAAAGACTAATGCAGAATTGGCTGACCTAACAAAGAATTTAAATGAAGTAAAAGAACTTCGTGCAGAGATAGAAAATAATATCGCAGGCTATAAGACGTTAATAAAAATAACAAAAGCTGAAGATTTAAATTATAGAAATAGAAGGTTAGCTTTTATAGAAGAGAACCTAGATAATTATATAGATTTAATATTCCCTAATGAAGGCTTTAAGTCTAAGATTAATTGTCGTGTTAAATATAATTCAGAAAGAGCTGTGCTGACTTTAGAAAATAAAGTTGGTAGAGTATCTAAACCAAAAAGATTAGAAGGTAAACTTTGTAGGCAGTTGATTAATTTCAGTGCTACTAAAGTTATTTCAGAATGTTTTAATTTAAATAAGTTATATTTGGATGAAGCGTTTACTGCTTCTTCTAGAACAAATTTAACTAAGATAAGTACAATAGTGAAAAGTGCTGTAGAATCAGGTACACAAATACTTTTAATAGAGCAAGAAGATGGCGTTTATAAGGATTTACCTAGAAGAGAAATTCATATCTCAAAGAATCCTTTAACACTTGAAACAAGTGTTCTATATAATAAAGATTATTAAGGGGGCAAACAATGGAAATAAAAACTATAAGTTATCAAACATTTTTGCAAACTGTTAAAGCTAAAACTATAATAAAGGATACAACACAAGCGTTAGCTAATGTTGCTAACTTTTATAATAATGTAATAGATAGACATAATCAGACTATAGCTTATGAGGTAAATGATGTGGACTCTTTAACAGAGTCTACTATAAGTAGTGAGTCTGAAGCTACAAAAAATATCTATGCTAGATTTGGTATATATTTTAAATCATTAATAAATATAGAAGATAGTTCTATAGAATTATTAGAAGCTAATAGACAATATTTTGTTTGGTTAGATATTGACTCATTAAAGCAAGGTAATTCTAATAACCCAGAAGAAGCTCTTGAATTATTGGAGTCTAAGATAAGGGTATTTAATAGTAAATACTTACCCGAAGGTGCTACACCTTCTTTTTATGTTGACTTAGTAAATTATACCAATTATAATGACGTTATAAAAAGAAGAGTTGAAATAAGAAGTATATATCCAAGCATAGACTCTTTAATAGCTTACACAGAGTTAAAGAAAGTTCATGTTAGAGATAGTGATATTGAAAAAGAAATTAATGAAGTATTAAAGTTAGATGATGACTTAGTTAGATATGATATAACTGATGTTGTAGATGAAATAGCTAACAGATACTTTACTACTAACATGGGAACTCATGAGTTATTTGTTACAAAACTTGATGAAGTAGGTGAGAAGTTAACTCAAAATGATTATATAGTTTATTATGGCTATAATATAGATGAGTATATATTATGTGCTGTTTATCTAACTTATTTTCATAATGCAAATTGTCATATAACAGGTTACGATAAGGAAAGATTCTTCGACTACCTAACAAGTTTATATTATAATAATTCAGATATGTTGGTTGAAGAAAGAGTGCAATATTTACAGGAGTTTCCAACTTACACTTTCTCTTACACAGATTATACACCAGTATTTAAAGGTACTTTAAAAACAGAAGTATTTGGTAAAGTTCAAGTCTGTGCTTTAAATACACCTGTATCTGTTGGTATAGAAGAGTCAGCTATTAAGAAAGAAAATTTAATGTTCTTAGATAACTTCTCTTTCAACAATGCAAATATATTACCTTTATTAGATTATTTTAAATTAGACAGTAAGAATTTAGAAGAAGCTAAAAGAGCTGAAGAGAAGTTAAGAAAGATTTTAATAAGATTAGAAAATATTTTAAATATACCAGAAAATATTGTTTTATCTTACACAGATATATTTATACTTGATGTAGGTGGAGAGTTACAATTAGGATATTTAGAAAATCTGAAATTTAAAACTTATACAACTGTAGTTGCAGGTTGTTTAATAAATGGTAATAATACAGCAGGTGCTACTTTATATCCGGAATCTATTCCTCTAAAAGAAGTTCACAGAACTATTCCTTTAGATATTATGAAGGATAAGGATATTGGAATTAAAACTATAATGATGTCGGATTATAGATTTGCTAGTCCTAAGATACAAGAAAAGTTGGGAGCAAAGAAAATCACAAGACTTACTGTAAAACACCCTATAAAGTTTTCTAGTAAGTATGCTTTACCTCTAGCTAACTTCTACATCAATCTAAGTAGCATAACACTTTCAGGAATATCAGATGAATTATTCTATGATATGGGTAAATACTTACCAGACTGTCATCATTTCAGACTGGGTGTTAATAGTTATTTAGCGTCTAAATTAGGTAGAAATAATCTTAGAACTTCATCAAGTATAATATCTGCCTTTGGTGGCTACCATCCATTATGCTCATCTACTCTTTATATTAACGAGTATAATATAACAGATTAGGAGTAGTGTGTATGTTAAAGATTAGGAATGAAATTAATAAATTATCAGAAAAAGAAATCTTGGACTTAGTAGAAGATAAAGACCCAAGAGTAGTGGTAAACAAATATAAGCGTTGTAAGATTATTAAGATAATATATTCTATACTTGGTTATGACCTTACTCCCGAGATTTTGTATATGCTTCTAACAGAACCTTTATCAAAGTTAGTAGTGGCTACAGCAGGTTCGGGTAAAACAACTAATGCACATGTTGGTATTGTTTGTGAAAAAATCTTTAGGGTCACAGATGAAAAGAAACCTTTAGACGGAGGGAAAATACTTTGCTTAGTTTATAATAATGCCAATGTAAGGGATATGAAAGATAAGCAAATAGAGATAGTAAATAAACTTTACAGAGGAGGTATAACTGGCGTAACTTTAGATAGAGAAGTTAATGCTAAGACTATGCACTCTTTCTGTAAAGAATGGGTAATACAATACTCAGGTAAATTAGGTTTAGCAGGAATGACTTACCTAGAGCCTGATGACGTTAATAAAAGATTTCATTTAATAATTAGAGCAGTTTGTAAGAAGTATCAAATAGAGGAAAAAGAACTGAACCATAATAAAATAATCAGTCTTTATAACCTATTAAATGAAACGCTAACTGATATAAATGATGTTGAATCATTAAAAGGATTTAGTGAAACAAAAGCAAGTAAAGAAATGATAATGGATATCTTTAGAGGTTATGAGAACCAAAAGAAAGCCAATAATAAATATGACTTTACAGATATGCTAGTTAAGTTTGTACATCTTTTAAGAACAGATGAAAGTGTTAGAACTTTCATTCAAGACTATTATCAATATATAGTTGCCGACGAAGTCCAAGACTTTACACCTATTATGATAGAAATATTGTATTGGGTTTCAGGTGGAAGAACTCCTGTATTAGCAATAGGTGACGAAGACCAGTGTATCTATGGCTTCAGAGGTTCTAACATTAAAACAATTCTAGAGTTCCACAAAAAGTTTCCAGAAGCAATTGTAACTTCTTTAGGTACTAATAGACGTTGTGCTTCAAATATATTAGATACCGCAGAAGTTATTATATCTAATAATACTCAAAGATTTGATAAAGAGATTAGAAGTATAAGAGAAGGTGGAAATATAGAATTTATTCCTTATAGCACACAACAAGGTCAAATAGTTAAAGTAATTAAGTCATTAAAAGCTATGACTGATGATGAATTAGAAGATACTGTTGTTTGCTATAGAGATAGAAAATCATCTGTAAGACTTACAGATTTATTGGAACAAGAAGATATACCATTTAATCTGTTAAGTGGTGAGAGCCCATTCTCACATGAATTATATACTCATGTTACTAATGTATTGGATTGTTTATTTTACAGTTATGATAAATTATATCACAGATTTCTTTATAAGGTATTACCAATGTCACAAAAAGAAATCAATAATGTAATAGGTTACGATGAAAAGAAAAGAAGATTTAAAACTGATGAAAGATGTCAGTGGATAGATTATTCTTATGATGGTCGTACTAATAATCCTAATTTTGTTGCATTAGTAACTAGACTATATGAAATAAGTGAGTCAATGAATACTAAACCTATGAATGAATATTTCGAAGAAGTATTTAATTATATACGTAAATATTTTTGGAATTACAAAAAAGAAATAAATAAGACAATGGAGTTGGATAATTACTTTGAACAAAGGGTAAAAGAGTTATTCATGTCTGATTTAACTTATGAAGAATTTTTGGTTGAGTACAATTCTAGAAAAGAAGTTTGTGCTAGAAACCAATATTCTCATACTGGTGTTACAGTAAGTACGTTCCATAGTTTAAAAGGTTTAGAATATAAGAATGTAATTATCATAGATTTAGAAGATTCTTTATTCCCTAACTACGCCTTTCTAGAAAAGCAAGTAACTGATGCTGAACAATTAAGGGATGATAAAGAAAGTGAAGTTAGATTATTCTTTGTTGCTGTTACAAGAGCTAAAGATAATTTAACTTTATACTATCAAGAAAATAATCCATCTTTGTATGTTAAATGGTTGCTTGATGCTAGAGAAGAGAAAAGTCAAAAAGTAAAGAATGGGGAAACAAGCATATTAGATGCTTTCAATACTACAGGCGTTGTAGCTTCAACAATAAGTAATAATAGTTATGAAGATTCTTCAGACTCTTCTATGGAACTAGAAATAGAAGATATGATAGAGGATGATGAAGAAATTTATTCAAGCAGTTTAGAGAGTATGATAGAGGAAAATATTAAAGAGGACACAGTAAATAATTCAGATACTGAAAGTAAAGAAGATGATTTCTTAGCTTCTATTAGAGATGCAGATTTCTCAGAAGATGAAGCTAATGAAATTAAAACAAGTATTACTGATTCAGAAGACGAAACAGATTCAATACTTGATGCTTTCAAGCCAGACAACTTCCTTAGTTCAGTATTAAGAGGTTTATAGTTGGATTTCTATGAACAACTTTATGAGATAGGTCTTGAAGATATATTAGTGAAACCTACATACAAAAGTCTAAAGATGTTGAACTCCGAAACAATTTATAAGATGATAAACAATATCATAATAACAAACGCCAAAGTATTTTTATATGGTGATTATGATACTGATGGTTTAATGTGTGTAAAAGTTTGGGAAGAGTTCTTTAGACTTATAGGTTTCACTAATTACAAGACTTATTGTTATACTGAAAGAATGCATAATCTTGACCCTAGAGCAGTTAAACAAGCAATAGAGGAAAAATTTGAATACATGATTGTAAATGATACTGGTTCTTCTGAATTAGGAGAGAACGGTTTAATAAACAAGTTAGTATCTTTTGGATTAAAAGTTATTGTTATAGACCACCATCAAACTAAGTATGTATATTCAGATTATCCTAAGGATTGTGCTACAGTAAATTCAACAATAGAAAATAAATTGTGTCCAGACAAACCTCCTATATTACTATCTGCAGGTGCATTATGTTTTGTAATTCTAGACAATTATTTAGCTGAGTACAGACCATCTATAAATACAGACATACTAGCAATATACGCATTAATAAGTCTTTATGCTGATTGTGTAGATATGTCAAATAAGATGAACAGGGCTATTTATTATAAAGCTATGCGTGTAGATTACAGAAATATTCCTAAATCTATATCATTATTTTTAAAACACAATAATAAGTTATCAAGAAGATTTATTGAGTTTCAATATACTCCTAAGATAAACTGTGTTTTTAGAAATGAATTATTCGGATTATTAAATGATTATGTTGCATTAAAGAATGATAGAGATATTCCTTTAATGGTTAAGAAAATAGAAATGTTATCTAATTTACACTTTATGACTGCAGATATGGTAAATCAAGTTGCTGATATTATAGAGCATGAAGTATTAGATAATTTTGTTATCGCTAATTTAAACTCAGTAAATAGTTATATAAATGTAGAAGAAAATAAACTATATAACTATACTGGATTAGTTGCAAATAGATTAGCTGAACGCTATGGTAAATCTGCTGTAGTTTGGTGTTTACATGGTGATGAAGTAAAAGGTTCTTTTAGAGATTTATTATCTAGGAATTATCTAAAAACTTTCCAACAGTTTTGTATAGCTAATGGTCATAATCCTGCATTTGGTTTTCACGTTAAACCTTTAGAGTTTGATTATTTTATACAATTTGTAAAACGTATAGATAAAAAATTCTATATCAAAGGAGAACCTAATAGACCAATAGTTGTAGACCATACTGAAAAAGAACCTGACCTAAGATTGTTATCTGATGTAGCAACTTATAATGAATTTGGTGGTTCTATGATACCTATAGCTTTGGTCAGAAAAAGATATACTTCAGATATAAAAGAATCATCATCTAAGTATGGAGGGTATACTTATAAATGGGGTAAATTTTTCATAACAAGTAAGCACAGATATAAATATGGTGAGTATATTTTATTTAAGCCTACGGTAGAGAAGTCATTAAGATTGTATGGTATATAGGAGGGTTTATGAGATTAATAACTTTACAACACAAAAATGTTTATGAAACGTTGATTAAAGATAAAATTTACAAATGTACTTATTTATCTGAATGGCATAAAGAATCTCCAAAATCTTATGATATTCTGTTAAAAAGATTAGGTATTACAGATGGCACTTATCCAGTATTCGCATGGGCAAATGTTATAGGTTTACCAATAAAAATGAACACAGAAACCTTGACAAGAATATATGAGATGGTGAAGTTAGATTTACCTAACTATTATGCTTTTGAATTAGAGGTACCTGATAATTTGGTAGATATTCAAGGATTTTATGCTTTCACTTCTACTAAATTTGAAGAGTATCAAGATGAGATAGAACCTAGTGAAGAAAAATTCATCACTACCTATGAAGATAGTAATGAAGAGTTACAGGCAACTATATCTTATATCAAATTAGATTGGGTAAAAAATGTTTGTACACTAACACAAGAAAAGTATACCGAAAAGATAGTTACAAGTGAAGTTTATAATAAAGAAGCATTAGCTAAATATAATATAGGTGAAGTAATTTATAGTGATAGAGTTAGAGTAAAACCAACTAAAATGGATATATTCTAATATCACGTATGGGAGGTTGTTATGAAACTATTGTTTGTAATAAGTCCTAACTACTTGAACGCTATAAAGGAAGAATCAGATAGATATACTTTTTATATACAAGGATATCAAAATTTAAAGTTAGCTAATGAAGGTCTTATTAAAAGAAACATTGGTGATATCCTAGGCTTTCTATATTTTGGAGATAGACTTCCTAAGAAATTAGATGCTCTTATAACATTTATACGTAAAGTAGATTTGATAGCTCCAAAAGGAATGATATTTTTAATAGCGTCGCAGAGTGGTGGGAATTTCGGTTATATAAAGAATTCACTAAAACTAAATAATTTAGTTATAAAAATAACTTATGGTTGGGAAGCAGTTACAGACCAAACATTAAGGTCTTGTTTCTCACCTTTCTTATTGTATAATTACAACCCTTATAATAATTATCGTAATACTAGAGGTTTACAAGAGTTTGTATATACAAGAGAAGGTGACCCAATTAATTTAAAGTATGAGAGATTATTTGATAGTAAACTTCTTGAAGTGATTTCCCCAGTTAATATTCTGAACACTTTAGATAGTACATTAACTACGGATAAAGTTTTATACAAATTATCTTTAAGAAGAGATATTTACTATGATATACGAAGCGATTTTATTAAGGCACATTTCGGGGATAGTTCAGTTATAAGTAGATTATATCTAAACTTAAATAAGGTGTGTCCTAATCGTATAATCGCTGAAAGTATTTGTAGAAGGGTGGAAGAGATAGTTTATGAATATAGTAAAACGTAATGTAAAAAATAAATTAATTAATTCTGCACAATCAAGTAGGTTTGATAAGTATGATGTATTAGTATATTGGTTATTATATGGGGCATTAGTTTATTTAGTTACAACAATATTAATTTCAACATTAACTAAGACTGCTTTATAATGTTAGATATTAATAAAATAAATTTAGCTTCAATGCATATAATGCCAATATATAGAAGAATATTAGAACATCATAATAAATATATTCATATACAAACATCGTATGAAAATGCTAAACCTTATATCGAAACATTAGAGGATTATAAGATTCTAAATCGGGATTCTATAATAGCTTATCTAAATGAATTAGTTACTGACAAAAATGATTTTGTATATAATGTAACTGATGATATGATTTATACATCTAAAAATGTAATAAATGTACTAGATAGAATCCAAACACATTCACTAGATGGTTATGCTGAATTAACAAAAGATATTTTTAGATATAAAATAAAAGTGGACAAGCCTCAAAGTTTATTAGATATAGAAAGAGAATATAATGTTTATTCAGAAATCATAGACAGTAAGATTTATATATTTCAAGCTTTGGGTCAGACTATAAATAAAGATTTAATTATAATAAAATTAGTAGGATATCAAGTAAGATTTATCACAGTAACTCCAGTTAATCTAAGAGAGTTACAATGTAAACCTGCACCTAAGAAAGACCTACTATTGTTATTCAGAAGATTTATTGTTGCCTGTATGGAAGCAGGTGCTTCAAATCTAAAGTTTCAAGGAATATATGTTAATAGGAAACCTGTCATTCAAGTATTATTTAGAGTAGATGATACTATGGTTGAATATACAGAATTTCCTTTAACAGTAAGCGAAGAAGAAGATATGATTAAACAAGTTGTAGATACCCATTCGTCAATATTATTTAGTGAACTAGATGCTAGAGCAACTGATGGTTCTTTGGGTAATGTAATTTTTGATGATAGATTAGAATGCAGATTTGGTTGTTCTAAAATGTCTATCGGATTTCTATTTAATGTAAGACTTAGAATGGCTGAAAGTGTAGAGCGTAAAGTAAATGAATTAAATCTAGATAAATATACAGTTGAAGTTATAGAATACACTATTCAGAAACTTTCCGGATTTACATTAGTAACAGGACCAATGAGTTCAGGTAAGAGTACAACTCTTTGGGGAATGATGACAAATATTTTAGAAAACCCTGTTTCATGTATAGAATATTCTTCACCAGTAGAAGCTAAGATGCCTTTACCTCAAACAGATTACAGGAATAATTTAATAGACTTGCAACAGAAGTTAGCTACAGCTAAAAAGCAAGACTTAAATTATGTATTTCTTAATGAGATACCTACTGGTGATGTTTCAAGATGTGCACATGATTTAGCAAACTCTAATGTGCATGTTATAAGTACTTTACATTTAGGTCGTATATGGGAGTTACCACACAAACTATATGACTATCATGGAAGAAGTTATAAAGATATTTTATCTTGCTATAATCTTGTAGTAAATCAAAAGTTATTCATAAAACAATGTCCTCATTGTTCTTATGAGATAGCTACAATAAATTTACCTACAAAGATAAGAGAGTTTTTAAAAGAAAACAATATAACAAAAGTAAAAGAAAATAAAGGATGTAAGTATTGCCAAAATGGACAACTGAAGGGTGGTAGAAAACCTTACACAGAATGGCTATTATTTACCGATGATGTTATTGCTAGATTAAGAGCATGTAACAGCCCTTCTGAGATGGAAGAAGTTATAAAAGACATAGTAAGGAATGATAAAGAGTATATAGAAAAAGAAGTATCTTTAGATGTGAAGCTAATTAAAGAAATTAAAGCCGGAAATCTTAGTTACAGATGTCTTTATGATATCCTTTAGAAGAGTATGGGGAGGAGAGAAAAATTATGGCAGAGCGTATTCGTAGTAGTAATGTACGTGTAAGAGGTTCACAAGTCAATAACAGAAGAATAGCAGTTCAACCAGTAGAAGATTATTCTGAAGAAATTCAAAATAAATCTAATAACAGAAATCCTAGAAATAATACTAGGAGAAGTGAAACAAAAAACAACAACCAACAAAATAATAATCAGTTAGGTAGAAATACTAGAACTACCGCAAGAAATACTAATCCAAGAAGTAATCAAAATAGAAATACTTCAAAAAGAACTACACAACCACAACGTGGTGTTAGTAAATCTCAGAATGTAAATGTTAGAAATAGAGGATTAGTAGAAAATAGTAATGTAGTGGAAGACATTATAGATAATTCTAAAGGTATAATAAATACTATAATTGAATTATTTAAAGAAGATGGAATAGATTTTACTGTTAACAGTAATGACTTTTACGCTGAAGCATTAATAGCCGAGGGAAATGCTGATATGTACCCTCTAATACGCAATTTAACTACTCACTTAGCCGTTCTTAAAGTTTTAGAGCAACATATCAATGAAGTTTTAAATCTAACAGAAACTCCTGTAGCACCTGCAAGACGAGAAGTCAGAGGTAGGAATACAGCAGGAGATAATAGAAGGGTGAGGGTGAGATAGGAATGAATAAAACTAAGATAGCTGTGATTATAGCGATGATAGCTTGTATGTTTATTCCTGCGTTTAAATTAACAACTGCAATAGAGAATACGAAAGCATATAATCTAGTTCGCTCTAATGTTAAGGATTTAAATGAATCTTTAACAACTATAGATAGTAAAATAGAGTCATACAGAAAAGAATTAAATGAACTACGAGGAGATACTATAAATGCAGAAGACTGTAATGATTTATACGCTAAGATAACTGCATTACCAGGCATAACTTCTACAGAAGCGTCAGCCTTAAGTATCACAGGTCAAACAATTAAAATAAAGGGAGAATTTAACCCATCAGCTGATAACTCAGGTTTAGACGGTATTCAACTTATATTAGTTGTAGACAATGTATCTAACTTTATAAGTGAATTAAGTAAGTATAATCTAACTTATGAAAGTATAAATGTTATATCTGCTGAAAAGAAAATAATACTAAATCTAAGTACGAAAGGTGGGGTTTAAAATGAAGATAGGTATATTTAAAATATCTACATCTTGTGAACTTACTATTATCAAAACTGTAGATACAGCAACAAAGGCTAGTATATGTGTGTCTTATACTTTAAACCCTAGAATACCTTTAACAGATTGTCAATCTAGAATAAAGAACTTAGATTTGGATGAATTATGGGTAACAATTCAAGGTCAAGTTGTATTAGGTCATGATAGTGACCATATAGTTACTACTCGTTTAAGTAAAATAGTTTCAGGTGAGAAGATATCTATTATTCATAGAGAAGACTTAGATAAAATAAAATACATGGCAGAACAGTTAAATATTCCAGTATTAAAGCTGTATGATATGTATGACATTTACGCAAAGATGGGTGAACAAAAACCTGTAATACTTTGTGGAGATTATTACGGTGACCAATATGCATATATGTATATAAAAGATGGTGAAATCAAAGAACATCGTATTTGGAGAAATGTTGACAATAAGGTTCTAATGAATATGATGTCTGAATTCAATGTAAATTTAGTTCTACCAATATACAATAACTTATTAAGTGAACCTATACAAAAGAAAGTTTCTAATTGGGATTATGTTAGCTCACAAGAAAAGACATTATTAGCTTTAAGTCTAGGTTCAATTCTAATAAAACCTGTTAGAGAGTTTAATTTAAAACAAGGTATATTAGTAGAAAAAGCAATTCCTGTAGTACAGGATACACCATTAATAAAAAGAGATATTAAATCTTTTATAAATAACCCAACTGTTTCTAGAGAAACTGCTATAACTGAGAATGCACTTAAGACACCTTTCCATAAAAAGATATTTACATTAGGTAAGGTACTTACTGCTTCAGGTTTTATAGTGGCAACACTTTTATCAGCTTCTATAGCAATTAATAAGCAGTTACCTCAGAACATAGAATATCTTCAAGGTAAACAAGAAGAATTAGCAGAGTTATTGAATCCAAAACAAAGTACTGTT
>CALEBD010000398.1 GCA_937944945.1 uncultured Clostridium sp.
AGATTACCCAAATCATCTTCCTCATACATTCCTTCATAGTCAAGCCTGGGTATTTCCCTAATAACTTTTCTAACTGCTTGAGATGATGATTCATGGGAACTAACTTGTCTAAAGTTAGTCATCCAGCCATCTTTAAAAGTCTCTTCCTTATTATAATCATCAGCTTGCTCATCAAGCTCACTGTATCCTTCAGGAGTATCATCATTTAAGTTAGCATCTTTAGGAGCAATATAGTTCAAGTCAATTCTAACTCCTTCTGTCGTTATGAGTAATGTGCTAGCTTCTTCTGCCAAAGGTTTAAAGTTATCAACAACTTTTCTATAAGCTTGTTCCTTATATACAGCTTTTCTTCTTGCAGCATCCAATTTTTGTTCATCAGAGAATCTTTCAGATTCATCTATAACACCCTCATCAATTAATGTCTGCTCTCTTGCATTTATTGCCCCAAGTTCAATTTGTACTCTATTCTCTTCTGTATCGTTGATATAGGATTGAAATATATCCAATACTCTATCAAATAATCCAGCAGGGGTGTATTTCTTTATGGCATCAAATCTATTAAGGGAGCTTAACTCCATCTGTAATTGTAATCTTTCTTCATCAGAAGCTGTATCCATTCTCTTATTAAGAGAATCATTCATTTCCTGTAGTGCTTTATCTACCTCATTACTAAAGAACCTTGCAATAAGACTTACTCTATCTCTTCTTGTTCTTGGATCAAAGTCTAAATCAACCTTAGCTTGTTCTTCAATAGAAGAGACCTTAGGAGCATCAAATGAAGGAGATAATGCTTCATCGAGCATCTCTACTGTATTTGCACTTCTTAGTTTAAATCTAAAATTATTAAGTTCTCTTACAGTAGGATACTCTTCAATAGATTTATTATTCTCTTTTTGCCACAAAGCTACAAGACCCTTTACAGATTCCTCTGTTTCATCTTGTAACTCCTTAGTTAGGTACCTAATCTCTTCAGTTGTTACTAAACAATTATTCATATAATATACTTGTTAAATAAAACAATAGCAAAGGTAAGTATTTATCCTTAATAAACCAAGATATTAAGTGTGAAAGTTACCATCAATTAATTTGATTACTAATTACAGTATGAAGAAATAAGAGGTTAATTTATATATTTACATCTAACCCCTTTAAGATGTTTATATTAATTTACTTTATCAGAATAAAGTAGCCTTTTGAATTCTTCCTTGACCTTAAGAAGAAAAAAAATTACTAAGGGAGTAACAAGATCTCTCCGTTACTCCCATTAGATGGTACTTCAGCTTTTACTTCTGGTTTTACTTTAGGTTTAATCAAACTTGTTCTCATTATCCAAATATTTTATTGAAAAATCCTTTTCTTGGTCCATTTAATTCCTGCATTTTAGCTTCAGCTTCTTTAATAATAGCTGTAAGTTCAGCAATCTTATCTTCTTTGGATTTGCTTAATTCTTTTACAGTTTCACTAAGAGTATCTATTTTATTCTGAAGAGATTTTGTTAATGCTTCATGTTCAATATTAAGTCTTTGTACTTCTTCTTCATGAACTTTATTAATTTCATCTATTTCTTTTCTATGGGCTTCATGATACTCTTTATCTAAAGAATTATATTTTCTATTATATCTTTCTTTAGCATTCTCATATTCTCTTATCTTATTCTCAAGCTCCTCTTTGTACTCTTTAGAAAGTTTTTCTTCGACTTGAATCCTTACATCTTCAAAGCCTACTATCTGACTTGAAGAATCTATAATTGTATGTGAAGAATTACCATACAGCCCAAAAGTACTTACTTTTTTAATATTTTCTTCTATACCTATTTTTACAGCTTCTTGTAAAGAATGGCCTCGACTATAGATTCTTACTATAGTATCTATCATTCCAGCTTTATCAAATCCTATAGCAGCATATTTGGTAGTTACAATAACTCTTGCTCTTTTCTGATACTCTTCAATTTCTTTTACAAGTTTATTTACCTCTTCTTCTGCTCTCTTTTTTAGCCTCTCTAATCATATCATATTCAGAGAGGTCTACTTGTACTGTTGCTATAATGTTAATTATTAATATAGTTTCTTTTAATAAATTCTTGTCTTAATGGTTCTACTAACTCTACTACCGTAGGATGTGGTTTACCTGTTTTAGCTATCTCACTTCTCAAATCAAAGAAATGCTTATAATCAGAAACAAATCCAGTCATTATGATTTCAGCTTTAGTTCCCTGAATCAAGAAATATGCAGCCTGCTGTGGTTGCCATCCCTTATTAATCCATTTAAAATAAATAGATTCTATAGTTTTCAAATCTTCTTCAAATTCTTCTTGTTCCTCTTCCTTCAACCAGATAGGAGTAGCAAAAGATACACTAGAACCAAAGCGAGATTTGATATAATTACAAAATCTTGTGGATTCGATAGCCCATGAGAAAACCCTATGTCTTGTAATATCTTTATAGAAGTGAATATCAGATGTATATTTTACACAAATTCTCTTTTCGTGATATTCTGTAGGTTCACATAGATATTTCAAGTCATCAAGCCAGTCATTCTCTACAAGTACTCTATAATTAGTAGTGATATATAAGGTATTCCATATGCATCCCCTACCAACATTTACATATGAGTAAGGGTTTGAACTGTACTTATGATAGAACAGATGATAATTTTCTGCATCACGAGACTTAATCTGTAAATACACAGTGCCATGTTCTAGCATAGCTCCATGACCAGACTTAATCATTCTATCCACAAATGGTTTAGCTGAGTTCTCTGTAATCTTATCTTCAGACTTATAACAGGTTCTTCCAGCTCTTTCTATGGCTTTGTATATTCCATCTATCCCAGATTCCTGTTCTAAGATTTTCCATGAAGGTTTAATTAATTTCATATACAACAATTATTGATAAATAAATTTTACTAATTTCTCTTTTGGTACCATTCCAGATAATTTCCTTAAAAGATTACCTTCGTTATCTGTAACTAGAAGTGTGGGGAGTGACTTAATGTTATATTTGAGAGAAAGCCCTTCTCCATCCATAGAGTCTATATTAACACTTTCATGCTCAATATTGCATTCTCTTAATAACTTTTCCAACTCTTTACATGGCCCACACCAATCAGCATATATCTTTATCACCTTCATTTGTTTCCTCCTCTTCTGCAATATCCACTATTTCCATACAATCTTCACACCAGTATTCATTATTTGCCCAATCTTCCTGTGCAAATTCTAAAGTATTAGCATCTACCCATGCATGCTTCAGAATACTTGTACCTCCACAATTATTACAATGTAGAGGTTTTCTATTATCTTCACAGCTTTCTTTCTCTTCTAGAGAGTTTAATACTAACTTTCTTGGCTCATCATCCTCCCATCTTACTTCTGGGAACTTAGAATCATCGCTAAGTATATCCCAAGCACCTTTGTCTGAAACCCAAACATAAGCAGTTTTTACAGGTTTCTCTTCAAATATGCTTAATTCTCCATCTCTATTTCTCGCAATATACATATTTTATTCCTCCAATTTATCTTCCACTTTTTCAAGTTCGTCAATCAATTCTTGTACTGTCATATTCTTTTCTTTTTAAGTTTTCCACATTTCTTACATGTCAATAGGAGTTTATCACAAGTCTCGTAACGAGTGATATGTAATATCACCCACTCATGCGAACACTGAAATTTCTTCAACCATTCCTTCATAAGATATTACAAATTAAATCTCTTGATTTCTTCCTTAGTAAACCAATGTTCCAATTTCAAAGGCTTAAAGCTAAAAAGCATTTTGTTATAGGAATGTCTATCATAAATTTTATTCCATTCTTTATGCATAGATTCATACTTATCAATATCTTCATATAATATGCGAAGCAGCTCATTATAAGCTCTATCTAGTATATACGTTCTGAAAACAAATACTTTTTCATTTCTTATGAGAATATATAAGTCGGCTGCTACTATTAAAATTATAAAACTTATCAGTATGTTCATTGCTTGTCTTCTTTCTTCAATTCAGCAATGAGGGCATCGGCACATTCTATTGCATATTGCGCTTGTGCCATTGTATTTTTGAATCCTGTTGTGTCATTGTTATGTTGTTCAGCAGAAGTCATCATATCTTTGGCTATCTCGTACCTACGTTGCTCCCAATCAATAGTCTTGCATGGTTCTTCTTTAATAAATTCAAGTTCTGATTGCACGTATGTACACCAACTACGCTTGTTATCAACATATTGACGCTCCACTCCTCTTTTGGTGATAATATTTTCTGTCTGTGATACCTCTATGACTTCCCCTGTTGTTTTAACTTTCGCTTTCATTTCTTTATTATATCATCAACATTTCTTAATTTCTACTTCTAGACTATCTACCTTCCACTCATTTAAATTACCTTTATCTGGTAGTATAATTTGGTCTCTTACTGCTCCTTCTATATCACATTCTGAGTAGTCTATGTCTTCAAAGTAATCCCCATCTTCATCTACCCCTGAATCCACTATTGTATAGTCATCTACCCATATCGGTACTATCTTACTTAATGTTATAGTAGCTTCAACCTCAATTTTCCTACTTGAATTTGATTTTATATTCCATGGGGAATGATCATTATGTTCCACTCCTTCTGGATAATATCCACTTTCAGTCATTTCTTCTTTTTCTTTAAGTTCGTATCTAGGTTATTCTCCTTAATCAACCTCCTAATAATCACGTCCTTAATGTTCTTCGGGATGCTGATATGCCTCCCTTCACTATTTATGTAAATAGAATGGCTTCCATTACATCTATCATAATAGAAGCCATTACTCTCTACCATTTTAATAAATTCTCTCCTTGTATATTGTTTTCTTTGCATGGAATCTTTTTAAAATCTACAAAATTCCTCTCATCTTTAGTAAAATCTCTACTCCATTCCAATCCACATAGGGTAATGTACTATATTCATCATGCTTTAGTGGTATTCCAAGAGCACTATCATCTATATAAATATGTGCAAATATCTTTTTAGAGGAAGTCCAATTATGTTGGGTAGGATTTTCATTGACACCATATAGAGGAATCTCGTTTTTACGAAACCAATCAATAGCTTCCTGAAGAGTATCCACAAGTCTAACACCCTCATTGGTAACACATTTATTGTTACAGTGACTCCTCATAGTATATAAGATAATTTGATGTTCTTTCTCTACTAGTTTTCTCAATACAGGTATTGCACCTATATCTTTACCTATTTTAGGGAACTCATGAGTTACACAAGTTCCATCAAAATCTACTGCTATTACCATCTACTTCCCTCCTTCGTTACTAGTTAGATATTCTATTTCAAATTCAGATTTAGGAATCTCAAAGCAACAGTGAGTCCCAAATTCAACCCATCTTAGTTTATATCCCAAGGATTCAAGCCTTCTAGATAAAGGTGCTTTAGTACTAATGATATTCACAAACTTATTATTTCCCATATAGTTTAATCCATTATTTCCTGTACCGTAGGCTTTCCCTATCTTAGACAAATTAGGTCTACCAGGCTTATAGTAAAGCCCAGTAGCCTTGTGTTTCATTTTATACGGAATCATTACCAGTTTCTCTTTTATTCAACCACATCACAGTCATTATAGCATAATTAGCAAGATCCAGAAGGGTATCTTTAATAGACTCATTCTTAACCATAGCCTTCTTATTAACTAATGACTCCAGTCTATTCATCTTGTCTCCCATCCTTACTAGACCTGCTATAAGTCCAAACTTATTAAGAGAACAGTCAAAGGAATTACCATAATCGTGATTCTTAGCTGCATAAGTCTTAGCCATATTAGTAGTTATGTCCATAAAGGAATCTACACTACTGTCAAGTTCTGGTCTTTGCCCTAAGATTTTCAGTTCATTCATTACAGACCTTATAGGATTTAAAGCCTCTATAGATACTCCTGCCCTTATAACATTTTCAAGTTTATCTATAAGATCTTTATACACTTTATTAATTTTTACCATTTCCTTAACTTATTTTCTTTTACTATACTATCTTAATTAATGTACCCAATAAGTAGGAAGAGGACCATTGTCGTCGAGGTATTCTCTATAGCTCTTTGGTAAGTCTTTTATTTTATAAGACTGATTAGTTCTGGTATTTACTAGAACATCTTCCCCCATAGAGGCTATAATATCACCCTTAACCATAATCTTCTCTCCATTAAATTCAAAGTCTCCTATACATAATTTATGTCTGGACACGTCTACATCCAACTTTACCCTGTGAACAAAATATGCTCCAGCTTTAACCATTATATCATATAGTACTTTAGCTATATCTTCCGCTATCTCTTCTGGAGCTTCACAGTTGATTTCATCGTAGGGTGTTACAGTAATCAATACCTTGAATAATAAGTCATTACGTCTTAAGTATTCAAAAAAGTTTATCATGCTTACCTTATAACACAATGCTCCAGTATGTTGTATAGGATAATTAACAGATTGCCTATCGGAATCAGACTTCCTCTTGAAGAACTCTTTTACCATCTGTACTGTATCACATTTAGGAGCATTTGTTTTCATCTCCCTGTAATAATCCCAAAATCCAGGTTCCTTAAACTTTACCTGTAGCTTCCTAAGATAGTTCCAATCATAGATATAAGCTCTATATCCAACTTTAGGATTAAGATCTATATAGCCTTTACTGAACCAGTCCTTCTTTCTGAACTCAATATATCTTTTAAGACCATTAAAGCCTCTCATATAATTGTCATATATCTCTTTAGCTCTTTTAGCTGTAAGCCCAAAGTTCCTCATAATGGTGTTGTCATTACCAGCGTAATTAAAAGCAAACTCATAACCTTTAGCCTCACTTCTCAACTTATGATATTGCTTCTTAACTTCTTTGGCAGGCATATCTTTAGGAATTTCAGGAAATACTATCTTCGCAGTTAGTGTATGTAAGTCCTTCTCACCATAGGTAAGCTCTCTAATCATCTCCTTATCATCAGCTACATCAGCCATGATAAAACTTTCTTGACCCGAGTAATCAGCACTTATCCATTTATTGCCACTTTCAGCTATGAAACAAGCCCTAGTCTTAGCATCAGCAGGCATATTAAGCATATTTACATACTCAACCTTAGCTGACTTGTCCTTACCCCCTGAGCTTATTCTTGCTGTATCAGTACCCAATGAGTTAAAGTTGGTATATAGCCTTCCAGTATCCTTGTCTATCTGCTTAAGTACATTTGCTCCATAAGTACTGCACAGCTTTTTCATTTCCTTATACCTTATATATAAGGGAATAAGACTGCACTTATCCTTCTGAGGGCCTAGTACCTTAGCTCCTATACTGTCCTTATCCTCATCATCTTCTTTATCCAGAGCAGTGGTATCGACTCCATATTTCTTGAATAAGGGGATAACTTGTTTAGGACTATTCCAATTAAGAGTTACTTGTGGCTCGGTATTAAAACCTGAAAATAGATTACCTTGTCTATCTATCTTAATATATTTTGAATCAGGTTCATGCTCTATAAGCCACTTATCCATTTCACTTTTAATACTATTAAGAATAGATTGATCATGCTCCATTTTCTTTTGCCATTTATCTTTGTCCATCTTTATGCCACAATAGCACATATAAGCAATAGGAAGTATAGCCTTGTTTTCATACTCCATGGCAGTAAGAAGTCCTTGCTTCTCTAATTGTTTCAGTTGTAATTCTCGTATCTTCTCAAGGTACTTCACATCATTAGCAGCATAAACTATAACATCTTCTGTAAGGCCTTTATAGATGATTTGTCCTCTTATAGACTTATCTAGTTCTATTCCAAGGTACATTTCACCTAACTTTTTCAGATTCATATACAAGACATACTTGGCTTTTGAACTTTTCTTACTAGGATCTGCTGGTACATAGTCATACCTAGGACATTGTATCTTATCCCATACTTCCGGACTTAATACAGTAGGGTAACCCAACCACATTAGTTTCTCTGCTAGAAACAAGTCATAGACATTACGAGGAACTATATGGTATTTATAAAGCCACTGTAGATCAAATTTGGCATTATGAAATAAGAAAAGCCTATCAGATTCAAGATAGTTTTCATATAAAGTAATATCTGTAGTAAGACAATCTATTACTACTTGAAAATCAAAGCACCCTAATTGCAATGACAAGAGCTTATCCTTATGACAACTTAATCCACTAGTCTCGGTATCAACTCCTACAATTCTAAGAGGTTTAAGTAGGGATAGACTCTCGTCTACCCCTATTATTTTGTACTTCTCAGGTTCAAATAATTCTATATTTTTCGTAACTACATATATCATTATTCAAATATTATAATATGTCCATACCCTATTGAATAAATAATAGACTTAACAACTGCTCCAGCTTCTTTCAGGAACTCTCCTTCTATTATCATGGGGCCTCCTGGCGGAGAAATAAATCTCTTAGTCTCTTCTACATACCCAGATTTCACATTTATATAATCATGCTTTAATACATCTTTTCCACTCATATTCTTGAGTTTTCTTAGACAATTATCTATTCCTCCCCTAGAATTAAGTTTTATTATGTTATCCATTATTTCATATATGCTATCAAGTTTTTGAAATCAATGACATACTTATATTTTTCAAAGAATCTACTTCCTAAGATTCCATGGAGTTGTACACCGGATTCTTGCTTAATCACCTTGAATGCTGCATCTAAATCAGCCATACTGAACTCTTCTTCGAATTTTTTCCTTTTATATGTTACTGTAATTTTGCAAGAGCCAGTACTAACTTCATTTCCTTCAAATCCTACTACGCTAGATTTCCTATCAATGATTTCATGGTCTAGAAGAGGTAAAACAGAACTGTTTATATAGGATAAATTACTACCTGTGTCCAATAGAAAATTTAATTTCTTTCTATTACAGTTAAATGTTACTACTGGTAGCTCTGTTAAATCCATAGATTCTTTAAAGGAGATTTTACTATTGTTTCTATTCCTTACTTCCATGATGGTATTAGCAATAAAAGCTACTGCTAATACCATTAATATCACGATTATTATATCTAATATCATGCCTCATAATTTTTTTAGTTATTATCTAAGTTCAGTGGAACCAAGACCTCCTCTTTGTTTTCCTTCCAGATTCTCTACCTCAACTAATTTTATTCCAGAACTTAATAGCCATTTTAACTTCTGCCATGTAGAAGCATGTTGACTAAGTCCGATTTCAAATTGGCAGATTCTATCCCCCTTTTTAATAGAGGTTTCTCTCATTGGAGAACAAATATAGTTCCATTCATCTTCTTCTCCTTTATAAAGATTATCTATGAAACCCATACCATTAGGAATGAACAATCCCATCTTTCTAGGTATGCTGCTTCTTGACAGTATTTTGGCTGTAAATCCTTTTGGTAATTCCATAGCCACTCCAAGTGGTACATAGTAAGTTTCCATTGTTACATTCCTGTATCCAACTTCATTTCCATCTTGATCTGCTCTTTTCTTGAGAGTGCCTGATTGAGGAGCAGGAATGTCCATGTCAATAGCACTTTTCAAATCTATACAGTCTCCAAGTTTACTAATTTCGGGCATGCAGCCATCTACTAATACTTTCGCTTTTATCTTAAGCTTCATATTTATTCTTTTTCTTTTTATTATTAAAACAAATAATTGTAATCTACTATATGAGAGGGAGTCAAAGCCCTCTTCTTTTTAAACATAATTTTACTTCCTACCATAAAAGAGATACTATCTGCGTTATATCCTATAGCTTTAAGGTACTCTTCTACATTATCTATTTTATTAGCCACCTCCTCTGGTATTTTTATACAATCCACGGTGGAACTTTGATAATCCAATACTACAATTTCCATAATTAAATAGTTATTAGTTAATCACATCTTGAATAACCACAATTCATGCAGTGTGTACAACCTCCATCTCTAACTAGGTTTCCACCGCACTCTGGGCATACTTCTCCCTTAACCTCAGAAGACTTGATATACTTTGCTAATATCCTACACATAGCAGAACTGAAAGAAGTTATATTATCATTTACTTTTTTGGCTGTTTTAGTAATAAACTCAATACTAACTCCATGTCTTAATAGCATTGATGAATATAAAGTAGCGGCTTTCTCCTCTATATTAGTATTAGCCAACTGTAAATCAGATAATTGAATAAACTTACTATCAAAGCTGTAGTGCATTTTACCTTTCTTGATAATCTTTCCTTTATGGGGAGGAATATCAAAAGGTCTTAGAGGTCTGAATGCAAAAATTTCATAAGGTTTCCCTTCTAACAATCCTACAAGAACGATAAATTGTTCCCCTTTCACTTTGACTTGATGATAGTCAGCTTCAAGCTCTTTAGGTCTCTTAGGAGCTTGTCTATTACTTATAGTACTAGGCTTTTCTATCTTATTCAAGACTCCTTCCCTACAACCATCTCTATATATAGTCTGTCCTTTATTTCCAGTTTTCCATGCTTCTATATAGATATCAGCAATTTCTTCCTCAGTAACTTCTTTTGGTAGATTTATAGTGGAACTGATGCTATGGGTAATATATTTTTGTATAATGCCCTGCAACTTAATTCTCTGCCTCCAATTAATTTCTGATGCGGTGGATTCATAATATGGACTCTCCTTGAAAGCTACTTTAAGATACTCTATATCCTGCAACCTCTCTAGGTATTCATTACTATTAAAGTTACCTCCGAATGTAGAAGAACAAAGCCACTTTGCTAGATTAGGATGAACCACGGTAAATAGGGTATATTTCTCCCCCTTCACATCTGTGTAGTCGGCTCTGTCATTAGGAGACATACATTTTCTTTTTCTTTCATAGAAAGGTAAAAACACAGGTTCAATACCAGAAGAACATTGAGCCATAATACTCACAGTACCTGTAGGTGCGACGGTTGACCAGCTTATATTCCTTCGACCATAACATCTCATTTTAGCAGTTGTTGAGGTGAAATTTTCATTAATGAAATTATACCACTCATTCTTACCAAAAACAAGTGATTCTTTGGTTTCAAACTCCTTGGATGCATCCCAGGCTGGGAATGCTCCTCTTTCAATAGCCATATCTATTTGAGCATCAAACTGACCATTGAATATAATCTTCATCAGTTGCTCTACATTTTCAATACCCTCGTCAGAGTCATATTTCAATCCTAACATAGCTATGGCATCTGCTAACCCAGTAAACCCAAGACCTGCTCTTCTACCTCTTTTAGTAGTCTCCTTTATCCTATTCCACAGATTAAATTCTACAAAATCTTTTTCATCAAATTTATTAGACGACAACCAGCCTATAACATCTTGTCCATGTTTATCATAATACTCCAAAAGTATAACAAAAATTTCATTCAAAACCAATTCTGAATATTTTTTAAATGTATTTAATCTTGGATTATTGTAAATTTTTGTTTCGTTAAATCTCTTAATTTCATTAAGTTGCTTTGACATTTCTTTACTTAATG